>USHZ01000146.1 GCA_900554595.1 uncultured Collinsella sp.
GCAAACGCCACCGGGTCCTGCTCGTGCGGAGCGATATGCGTAAACCCGCCTCCGCCGCAGATGATCACCGCGGGGCGGCGGCCATTGGGCTTGTCGGGCAGCGGCTCGGCACCCAGATACGTAAACGTCGCCGGATAATCCTCGGTCGGCTCCTCGCCCCACAGCGCATGGTTCTCAATAATCATAGGTGCTCCCTCCGTGCGATTCGTGCGCACTCGTTTTTCGCACCTTAGCGTACCCCACTTGAGCCCGCGGCGCAGAAACACCCCCGCAATAAGTTGACCTTCAACTGATATATCACATAATCGCTGTTCAGAGGCATCGTTAAGCAGCGTAGAATAGGAGCGCTGACCGTGCTGGAAAACACGTACGAAACGTTTCCGGCAAACCACACGCGTGCAACATGCACGCCTGATACGTTGGAGGCATCTATGGGTCTGCTCGATTCGCTCAAGTCCACGTTCACTTCGTCGGGCGAGGCGTCCGTTCCGCCCGCAGCAAGCTTCGCCACCCGCGAAGGCGTCATCTACGCTCCCGTCAACGGCGTGCTCGTCAATCTGAGTGAGGTTCCCGACGAGACCATCGCCTCGGGCATGCTCGGCCAGGGCTACGGCATCGAGCCCATTACCGGCACCATTTACGCCCCCGCCAACGGCCGTATCGGCGCCACCACCGTCACCAACCACTCCATCGGCATGATCACCGAGGACGGCCTGCGCGTGTTCATCCACGTCGGCCTGGGCACCGTGGAAATGAACGGCAAGGGTTTTGCCCGCTTTGTCGAGATGGGCGACACGGTCAAGGCAGGCCAGCCGCTCATCAGCTTCGACCGCGACGCTATCAAGGCCGCCGGTCACGAGGACATCGTGACCGTCATCATCTCTGAGCTCGACCGCCTCAAGAGCATCGACCACGTCGGCGAGTCTGGCACGCTTATCGGCGGCAATCCGCTCGTCAAGCTTGGCGATCCGCTGCTGGTTGCCAAAACCAAGTAGCCGATCATCGTCGCATAAAGGCTCAACCACCCGTGCATCTTTGCCGCATCTGTGTTGTTGTTTTTGCCTATGTAGAGGTTCTGAAACGTTTCTATATAGGCAGCTGAGCATCAACGCAGGTGCGGCTTTTGCGTAGCGAAGCATTGCCCTGTGGCATGTTGTTCAACCGCACGAACCCCCTTCCTTTGTCCGCGCAGAGCGCTAGACTGCTAGGTCGACATTGGAGGAAAGATCGATGCAAAACACACCCACGGGCGCCGTACATGCCGCGCCTCAACGTAGCCAACGCATCGTCGCGCTCGACGGGCTTCGCGCCCTCGCCATCGCCGGCGTCGTCCTATATCACCTTCGCCCCAGCCGCCTGACCGGCGGTTTTTTGGGCGTTACACTCTTCTTTACGCTGAGTGGCTATCTTGCCACCAAAAGCATTATGCGAGCCACGGCACGCGACGGATTCTCGTACCCGCGCTATATCTGCCGCCGCATTGCGCGCATGATGCCGCCGATCGTCGTGACCATCGCGCTTACCGCCGTCGCCACCTACATCGCGGCCCCGAGCCTACTCCCAAAGGTGCAGCAGGACACCCTGCCATCGGCACTCTTTTTGAGCAACTGGTTCTACATCTTCCGCAACGTCTCGTATTTCGCCGCCGCGGGGCTCCCCTCGCCACTCACGCACCTGTGGTTCTGCGCTGTCACTATGCAGTTCTATCTGGTATGGCCGGTCATCCTTATGGCACTGTGCGGCAAAACCAGGTCGCGCAACGCCGCGATCGGCATCACGATCGCATTCGCGCTTGTATCGACGGCAGCCATGGTCCTCATGTTTGATCCCACCGCCGACACATCGCGCGTCTACTACGGAACCGACGCCCGTGCCGCCGAGCTTCTATGCGGAGCCTTAGCCGCCATCGCCGCGCCGCGCCTGCGCGAAATGCTGAGCGGTGACATCCCTACCCCCGGCGCCGGCAAGGGCATCTCGAAGGTTAACGTGGTCTCCGTCGCGTGGCTCGTTGCCGTTATAGCCGGCGCACTCATGCTGACCGGAGAGAGCGCCTGGCTCTACCGCGGCGGCTTTTTGCTGCTTGCCCTCGTCACCGGACTCCTCATCATCTGCGTGCAGAATACGGAGTGCATCGTGCGTCGCCTGTTGTCGGTCAAGCCGCTCGTCTGGCTGGGTCAACGCTCGTTCTCGGTCTATCTGGTGCACTATCCCCTACTGCTTCTTATGAACCCCGCAACCCGCACTACCCGCATCGCCTGGTGGGAGCAGGTATTACAGCTTGTACTGATTCTTGCGGTAGCCGAGATTTTCTATCGCCTAGTCGAACGTCCTTGGTCCCACAAGCCGGCCCAACAGGACAGCACGGCAAGAAAGCACGTCCTCGCGCCCGCCATGGTGCTCCCCGCGCTTGGCGCCGCATGCGTCGCCGCACTTGCCTTTGCGCCGCTTGACTGGGCAGGCATCGCCACCGCCCGCGCCGAGCAACTCCGTCCCGAGCTTGCCCAGAACGCGACCTCGTCCCAGGACGACGGAGTCAACGACAAGGGCGCCGAGCCCGCATCCGGTAAAGATTCCCAGCCCAGCGACACCGCATCCGATGACGCCACCAAGCAAAAACCCAAAGAAGGGCCTATCGCCGAAAAGGTCCCCAAGAACTTGGACTGGAAGAGCTTTACCTACGACGAGGCAACCGGAACCTGCGATGCCCGCGTGCTCATGATCGGCGACTCGGTCACTGCGGGCGCACAGTCCGGTATTCAGGCGGCTCTTCCCAACGCCTACATCGACGGCGTGGTGAGCCGCCAGTTCTACACCTTCCAGGATGTCTATGCGCAGGACAGCGCCAACTACGACCCGAGTGTGGTCATCTGCGCGCTTGGCACCAACGGCCTCATCCGCGACCCCCAGCAGGTGCAGGACGTGATTAATGCCGTGGGCGGCAAGCCCATCTACTTTGTGACCGTGCGCGTACCGCTCGAGCTACAGGACCGCAATAACCAGACAATTCGTGACGTCTGCGCCCAAAACGACAACGCCGGCGTCATCGACTGGAACGGCGCCTCGGAGGGCCACAGCGAATACCTTGTCGACGACGGCACACACCTCACCCAGGCGGGAATCGACACCTACGCTGTCCTCATACGCCAAGCCATCTGCGGGCACTAGGCAACGCAAAATCGGCGCTTGCGCGGTGCCCACGTCACGCTCATACATCGAGCTTGCCGTTTTGCTACGCCCCCACTCGCGGGTTAGAATGGTTAACTGTTTGGAAATAATCCGTACAACCGTTATGGGAGGATACGTGAACCGCACCAAAATCGCGCAGCTCTATGCCGATGCCGAGTCGCTCGGTGGCCAGACCGTCACCGTTGCCGGCTGGGTCAAGTCCGTCCGCGACATGAAGAACTTTGGCTTCGTTACACTCAACGACGGCAGCTGCTTCCGCGACCTGCAGGTCGTCATGAACCGCGAGGCACTCGACAACTACGACGAGATCGCCCATCAAAACGTCTCGGCCGCCCTTATCTGCACCGGCACCGTCAAGCTGACCCCCGATGCGCCCCAGCCCTTCGAGCTTTCTGCCACCTCCATCGAGGTCGAGGGCACGAGCGCCCCGGATTACCCGCTGCAGAAGAAGCGCGCAACCGTCGAGTTCCTGCGCACCCAGCAGCACCTGCGCCCGCGCACCAACCTGTTCCGCGCCGTGTTCCGCATCCGCTCTGTCGCGGCTGCCGCTATCCACCGCTTCTTCCAGGAGCAGGGCTTTGTCTACGTCAACACCCCCATCATCACCACGAGTGACTGCGAGGGCGCCGGCGAGATGTTCCGCGTGACCACGCTCGACCCCAAAAACCCGCCCCTCACCGAGGCCGGCGAGGTCGACTGGAGTCAGGACTTCTTTGGCAAGCATGCGAGCCTCACCGTTTCTGGCCAGCTCAATGCCGAAAACTTTGCCATGGCCTTTGGCGACGTGTACACCTTTGGCCCCACCTTCCGCGCCGAAAACTCCAACACCACGCGCCATGCCGCCGAGTTTTGGATGATCGAGCCCGAGATGGCATTTGCCGACCTCAACGACTACATGGACAACGCTGAGGCCATGCTCAAGTACGTCCTTAAGGACGTCATGGCCACCTGCCCCGACGAGCTCAATATGCTCAACAAGTTTGTAGACAAGGGTCTGCTCGAGCGCCTGGACCATGTCGCCAACTCCGACTTTGCCCGCGTCACCTATACCGAGGCCGTCGAAATCCTGGAGCAGGCCGTCGCCGCCGGTCACAAGTTTGACTATCCCGTGAGCTGGGGCATTGACCTGCAGACCGAGCACGAGCGTTTCCTGACCGAGGAGCACTTTAAGCGCCCGACCTTCGTAACCGACTACCCGGCCGAGATCAAGGCCTTCTACATGCGCATGAACGAGGACGGCAAGACCGTCGCCGCCGCCGACTGCCTGGTTCCGGGCATCGGCGAGATTATCGGCGGCTCCCAGCGCGAGGAGCGTCTGGATCTGCTCGAGGCCCGCATCAAGGACCTGGGTATGAATCCCGAGCAGTACAAGTACTACCTTGACCTGCGCCGCTACGGTTCCTGCAAGCACGCCGGCTACGGTCTGGGCTTCGAGCGCTTGGTGATGTACCTCACCGGCGTGGGCAACATCCGCGACGTCCTGCCGCACCCGCGCACCGTGGGCAACGCCGACTTCTAATCGTCGG
>USHZ01000147.1 GCA_900554595.1 uncultured Collinsella sp.
TGCTGACGGTGGGTATCGTACAATCCATATGGCGGCATCGTTCGGGCGCCGCGTAACCGCTGGAGGGGTTTGCCATGAAGATTCCCGTAGATAAGTTGACCAGCGCTTTTAAGATGGGCGCGTCTGTTAAGAAGGATTCCGATACACCGGTGCGTGTCTCGGTTTACCTTGATTCGACTGCGTCTCGCTTTTTGGTCGAGACGGTGCGCGATGCCTTTGTGCCGCAGACGACTTCGGGCATTGTGCGTGTTGATCGCCTGGGGGAGGACCGTATCGTTCCCAAGGCCGATACCGACGTGGTGTTGGTCCTCTCGTGCGGCTCCGACCGCCTGGAGAGTGCCGTGCAGGAGCTCGTGATCGCCGGCGCGCCCGTGTGCGTGCTTGCCGAGTCCGCCGTCGAGGTACCGTTCGTTGAGGAATCTACGCCCATGCTTGGCGTGGTGGCGGCGACCGACAAGACCTATCTGCTCGAGACGCTTGCCCGCTGGATTCTCGATCGTACGGACAAGGAGACGGCTTTTGCCGCCAACTTTGCCTTCATGCGCATCGCGGCGGCCAATCGTATCATCACCTCGTGTGCGCTCACCAATATGGCGACCGGCGCGCTGGTGTTTTTGCCGGGCGCCGATTATCCCGTTATGGCGCTGGCGCAGGTGGGCATGCTCTTTGAGCTCGCGGCCATCTTTGGACGTGGCATTAAGCCTGAGCGCGGCTACGAGGTCGCAGGCGTGCTCGCCGGCGGTCTGGTGATTCGCGCCGTCACCCGCGCATTGGTGAAGCAGACGCCGCACATCGGCTTTGTCGTTAAGGCGCTTACCGCCGCCGCGGGTACCTATGGCATGGGCCGCGCGCTCGTGTCGCTCTACGAGCGCGATGTGGACTACAGCCGTGCCAACGAGGTCGCTGCCGCCACGTTCTCGCGCGTTCGCGACCTGGTGACCACGGTCGCCGGTGCCACCCGTCCTATGAGTCCTTTCGAGGATGCATCCGATCTCGCTGCTTAGGGGTTTCTTTTGCGCGTTCCATACCAAGACTGTTTTCATCTGATTGAGCCGTTGCTCGCCAAGGTCGAAAAGCCGAGTCGCTATATCGACCACGAGTGGGGCACGCTCTCAAAGGCCGATGCCGACTATCGCTGCTGCATGATCTATCCGGACGTGTATGAGGTCGGTTTGCCCAACCAGGGCATCGCCATTCTCTACAACATCCTTAATCATGCCGAGGGCATTTCCTGCGAGCGCGGCTACGTGCCGTGGCCCGATATGGGCGATGCCATGCGCGAGGCGGGGATTCCGCTGCTGTCGCTCGAGGGCGCAGCGCCCGTGGCCTCGTTCGACATCGTCGGCATGCACGTGCCGCACGAGATGGCCGTGACGAACTTCCTCGAAGCGCTCGATCTCGCCGGCATTCCACTGTTGGCTGCCGACCGTACCGAGGACGATCCCATCATCGTTGCCGGTGGTCCCTCGGTGTATAACCCCGAGCCGTACGCGGCATTCTTCGATGCCATCCTCATTGGCGAGGGCGAGGAGTCGCTGCTCGAAATCTGTCAGCTGCATCGCCGTTTGCGCGACGAGGGCGTCTCGCGCGCTCAGATTGTCGAGCAGCTCGCGACGGTTGCCGGTACCTATGTGCCGTCCCTGTATGAGGTGCGTTATGACGAGCCCTGCTCGCCGCATGGCTACACCGTGCCGCGCGAGGGCAAGGACGTCCCGCCGGTAGTCTACAAGCGCGTCGTCGAGGACTTTGGTGCCACCAATCCACTTTCTCAGTCGTGCGTGCCGTATGCGCAGCTCGTCCACGATCGCCTGTCTATCGAGATCCTGCGTGGCTGCGCCCGCGGCTGCCGTTTTTGCCAGGCAGGCATGACGTATCGTCCGGTACGCGAGCGCTCGGCCGACCAGATCGTGTCATCGGTGATCCAGGGCTTGGAAAAGACTGGCTATGACGAGGTGTCGCTTACCTCGCTTTCGACGACCGACCACTCCTGCATCCGCGACGTGCTCGGTAGGCTCAACCGTCGTCTGGAGGACACGGGCATTCGCGTGTCCATTCCGTCGCAGCGCTTGGATTCGTTTGGCGTTGATATGGCCGAGTCGGTCGCCGGCGAAAAGAAGGGCGGCCTGACGTTCGCGCCCGAGGCGGGCAGCCAGCGTATGCGCGACATCATTAACAAGAACGTGACCGAGGAGGACTTGGATCGCGCGGCCAAGGCAGCCTTCGAGGCCGGCTGGAACCGCATGAAGCTCTACTTCATGATGGGCCTTCCCGGCGAGCGCGACGAGGACATCGTGGCTATCGCCAACCTGGCCGATCACGTGCTGGAGCTCGGCCGCTCCGTGGTGCCCAAGGCGCGCCGCGGGTCTATCTCGGTGTCTATCTCTGTTTCGGTGTTCATCCCCAAGGCGGCAACGCCCTTCCAGTGGTGCCCGCAGCTCGATTACGACGACGTCAAGCGCCGCCAGAAGCTGCTCATTACGAGCGTGCGCAACCGCGCCGTCCGCGTGCATTACCACGATGCGGAGACCTCGCTTATCGAGGCTGCGCTCTCCCGTGCCGGTCGCGATATGACGCCCGTCATCATCGATGCCTGGCGTGCGGGCTCGCGCTTTGACGCCTGGGTGGAGCACTTCTCGCTCGACAACTGGAAGGAGGCCGCTGCCAAAAACGGCATCGACCTCAACGAGCTGGTGCACCTGCCTTATGAGCTGGACTGGCGCCTGCCGTGGGAGCACGTGAGCCCCGGCTGCACGCGCGGCTTCCTCGAGCGCGAGTACCGCCGTTCGCTCGAGGGCGTCACGACGCCCGACTGCACCCGCACGTCGTGCACCGGCTGCGGAATCTGTCCCACGCTCCACGCCAAGAACGTATTGATGGGTGATCGCGCATGAGTGAGCGCTTGACCGACAATCCCACGCTCTTTAGGCTGCGCGTTCGCTACGGCAAGCGTGATCGCCTTAAGTACCTGGGCCATCTGGAACTAATCCATACCATTGAGCGCATCGTGCGCCGTGCGGGGCTGCCCTATGCCGTGACGCAGGGTTTCTCGCCGCATATGCGTGTGGGCTTTTCGTCGGCGCTGCCCGTGGGCACGTCGTCGACCTGCGAGTGGTATGACCTGTTTATGACCGAGTTCGTCGCTCTCGACGAGGCCTTTGAGCGCCTGGCCGCTGCATCGCCTGCCGATCTGGCGCCTATCGAGGCCGCCTACATCGACGTGCGCACGCCGGCGCTCACGGCTCAGCTTACGCGTCTGTCGTACCGCATCGACTTGCACCTGGACCCCGAGGCGCCCGTGAGCGCCGATGAAGTACGCGTCGCGATTGACACGTTGCGTGCAGGCCATGGCATCGACTATGCACGCGGTAAGAAGAGCAAGCGCTTAGACCTTGACCACACACTGGTGGGCTATGAGCTCACGGAGGGGGAGCGTCCGGACCATCTGGTGCTCATGCTCGACACCCATGCCGACAACGAGGGCTCCATGCGTCCGGAGATTTTGCTTTCTGCTGCTGATGTTTTGTTGCAGGGCTTGACCCCGGGCGTCGATGCACCTATTGTTTCCACCGGTATGCAAGACCTCGTGACCATCTGCTCCTACGATGTCGAGCGTCAGAATCAAGCATGCGAGGACGACGAGGGCCGACTCGTCAGCCCCATACCTGTGCGAACTTGTGGATTTGCTCCACATACTCGTTGACGGGGGTATTATCGCCTGCTACTATATTCGGCTGTTGCACTAACTGATGCATGAAGGGCAAGTAAACATGTACGCAATCGTTAACACGGGCGGCAAGCAGTACAAGGTCGCCACCGACGATGTCATCACCGTCGAGAAGATCGAGGGCAATGAGGGCGACAAGGTCACCCTGCCGGTCATCTTCCTCAACGATGGTAAGAAGATCGTCACCGATCCCGAC
The DNA here is from genome assembly GCA_900554595.1 of uncultured Collinsella sp. Taxonomy (GTDB): domain Bacteria; phylum Actinomycetota; class Coriobacteriia; order Coriobacteriales; family Coriobacteriaceae; genus Collinsella. Next base: position 3,921 of record USHZ01000147.1, read on the forward strand.
AAGCTGGCCAAGGCCAAGGTTACCGCTCAGATCGTTGAGCAGTTCAAGGGCGAGAAGCAGCTGGTCTTCAAGTTCCACAAGCGTAAGCGTTATCGTCGTCTGAAGGGTCACCGTCAGCAGCTCACCAAGCTGAAGATCGTGAAGGTCCAGGCTACGTCCCGCGCCAAGAAGGCTGTCAAGGCAGAGGCCGAGGCTGTTGCCGAGGCTCCCGTCGCCGAGTAGATTACACTCGTAACGAAAGAGTAGGTATACACAATGGCACACAAAAAAGGACTCGGTTCCTCCCGTAATGGCCGTGACTCCCGCGGTCAGCGCCTTGGCACGAAGCGCTATGCCGGCCAGACGGTAACCACGGGCACGATTCTCGTCCGTCAGCACGGCACGCACATCCACCCGGGTGAGAACGTTGGCCGTGGCAAGGACGACACGCTGTTCGCGCTGGTCGACGGTACCGTTGAGTTCCACAAGGGTATCAAGCACAGGGTCAGCGTACGCCCGCTCGCGAACGCGTAATTCACCCTTCATAGAGCACATATGTGGGAGGCACTTGAGTTTTAGGATTCAAGGGTCTCCCTCTTTTTGTAGGAGGCGATTCTGTTGTCACAGTTCACCGATATCAGCCGCATTAACGTGTGCGGCGGCGACGGCGGTGCCGGATGCATGTCGTTTAGGCGCGAGGCCTTTGTCCCCAAGGGTGGCCCCGATGGCGGCGACGGCGGTCGTGGCGGCAATGTCGTCATCCAGGCCGATGCTCAGCTGTCTTCACTGATCGATTACCGCTTTAAGCATCA
>USHZ01000148.1 GCA_900554595.1 uncultured Collinsella sp.
GTGTCGAAGCGGCAATGCGACGCAGTCCAAAAAACATGCCGACGGCAATGACGGCCAGCACGATGAGATTAGCAGGGTTGAGCAAGTCACTCATGCGCTCCCCTTTCAAGTAGCCCTATCTAAATACCCCCATGGGGTGTCCCCATCTTAACCCAAAATCATGTCCGTTCGGTCAATTAGTTTCCCTCTTCAAACTTTTTAGTTGACCATGGCTTACTTTCGTGTATTAGTTTTCCTAGGCTAACAGTTTAGATCCGTAAGGAGCGCCGTGACTCGAACCATAGACATTCCAACGTTTCAGGCGGCGGTCGTGCGCAACTGCTCCCCTACGCTCGCAGGTATCAAGCCGGCTTCGCTCTTTACCTATCCCGGCGTTTACGCCAACCAAAACGGAAAACCCGGCGACGCCCATATCGAAGAGCGACGCTCTCGCCTGCTCGCCGTCATAGCCCAATGCAACCGCGAGCTTCAGCCACTCGGGATCCATATGAGCGTTTTGGTCTGGCGCCCCTGCGGGGCGCTCATCTATGTGTACCGCCCTGCGGACCTCATGCGATACCTCTCCGACCCCCGCGCCACGACGGCGCTTGCCGCCGAAGGTTACGATGTCCACAACCTGCCCGCATCACTGGTGCATCTCGCCGCGCGCATCACGCTGGCAAGCAGCAATGCCGCAGAAAGCGCCTATGACGGCAGCGTCTGCGCACTCGCGCGAAATAGGCACTGCGATACGGGGTGCATGTGCGAGTTCCCCCACGAAATTGGCTATTTTTTGGGCTATCCCTACGAAGATGTCCATCAGTTTATCGTCCAGCACGGCGAAAACTATAAGGTCTTTGGCGCATGGAAGGTATACACAAACGTTGAGCAGGCGCTCACGACCTTCGATTCCTATCGCACATGCACGCAATACCTTACCTACATCTATCAACAGGGCTGCACCCTGGGACAACTTGTCCAGGCAACCCGATAGAGCATACAAAACGCGGCCGCACGCCGCACAACCGAAAGGAAAACATATGAGCAAGATCGCCGTCGTCTACTGGAGCGGCACGGGCAACACCGAGGCCATGGCAAACCTCGTCGCCGAGGGCGCAAGCGGTGCCGGCGCCGAGGCAGAGGTCATCTCCTGCGCCGACTTCTCCGCAGACAAGGCCGCCAGCTATGACGCCATTGCCTTCGGCTGCCCCGCCATGGGTTCCGAGGAGCTTGAGTATGACGAGTTCCAGCCTATGTGGGACGAGGTCAAGGAGACTCTCGACGACAAGAAGGTCGTCCTCTTTGGCTCCTATTCGTGGGCCGAGGGCGAGTGGATGGACAACTGGAAGGCCGATGCCGACGAGGCGGGCGTCAACGTCGTAGATTCCGTCATCTGCTACGACGCACCCGACGACGAAGGCGAAGCGGCCTGCAAGGCCCTGGGAGCGGAGCTGGCCTAACGAAGCCGTCAGAAAGTCGCAAGGCAACTGACAGCCGAGTACCGCACAACAACAGTCGCTCATGCCCAAACAAAAACGGGGACCGGATATTCACATCCGGTCCCCGTTTGTTATATCGATAACCTCGACGCGCCGCTATGAGATATTGCCCAAGAACGCCTTGGTGCGCTCGCTCTTGGGGTGGTCGAAGACCTCGCTCGGCGTACCCTCTTCCACAATGACGCCACCGTCCATAAAGACGACGCGGTCGGCGACGTCGCGGGCGAAGCCCATCTCGTGCGTCACCACGATCATGGTCATGCCGTCACGTGCCAGGTCGCGCATGACACCCAGAACGTCGCGGACAAGCTCGGGATCGAGTGCCGACGTGGCCTCATCAAAGAGCATCACGTGCGGGTTCATCGACAGGGCGCGGGCGATCGCCACGCGCTGCTGCTGACCGCCCGACAGCTGGCTCGGCATAAAGTCGATACGCTCGGCAAGGCCGACCTTGGTCAGCTCCTCGACGGCGATCTTCTCGGCCTCTTCCTTGCTGCGTTTGAGCACCTTTTGCTGCGCAAGCATGACGTTCTTTTTGACCGACAGGTGCGGGAACAGGTTGAACTGCTGAAACACCATGCCCAAGTGCGTACGCACCTTATTGAGGTCAACGCCCTTGGCGCACACATCCACGCCCTCGACGACAATCGAACCACTCGTGGGATGCTCTAGACGATTGATGCAGCGAAGCATCGTCGACTTGCCCGAACCCGAAGGGCCCAGAACGACAACGACCTCGCCCTTGTGCACATCAAGGTCGATGTCGCGCAGGACCACGTTATCGCCAAAGGCCTTCTGGAGATTCTTGATGCTGACGACGACCTCGTTCGAGTTATTGGTTTCGCTCATAATAGAACCTCCTTACAGACCAGCGATATGGTCGGCGGGCGTCGCGACAACCTGTCCGGCGCTCTTGGTGGGACGCTTCTTTTTGGTTTCGGCCGTACCCAGCAGCCTCGCCTCGAGACCGCTCACCAAGCGCGCAAGCGGCAGGGTAATGACCAGGTAGAACAGGGCGGCAACCACGTACGGCGTAATGGAGCCCGTCGTGGCCACGATGGTGCGGGCGTTCATGACGATCTCGACCACGCCCACGGCCGCGAGCAGCGACGTATCCTTGTAAAGCAGGATGAACTCACTGGTCAGCGTAGGCAGGACATTGCGGAACGTCTGCGGAATCATAACGTAGAGCAGTGTCTGGAAGGCATTCATGCCCAGCGAGCGAGCAGCCTCGTTCTGGCCCTTGGGGATCGACTGAATACCGGCACGGAAAATCTCGCACAGGTACGCAGACGAGTTCATGGCCATGACGATAACGCCCAGCACATAGTCGTCAACCTTGACGCCGGCCAGCGGCAGGCCAAAGAACGCGATGTAGATCTGCAGGAACGCCGGCGTACCGCGGATGATATTCACATAGATGCCGGCAAGACAACGAAGGATACGCGACTTGGAAATGCGCATGAGCGACAGCGCAAAGCCAAAGGGAATGGCCAACGGAAATGCCACGAGCACGATCGAGAGCGACATAAGGAAGCCCTTAAAGACGATCGGCAGGCTTTGGACCAAAATGACCGGGTTTAAGAACAGGCGCAGGAACATATTGGAGTTCCAGGCCTCGACCCACGGCTGCTCCTTAAGGTCGGCCAGGAAGTTATCGAATGCCGTCACGCCCTTGATCTCGACGGAAGGAATCTTGGAAATCTTCTTGGTCGAACCGTCGGCGAGCGTATAGGTGCCGCTAAAGGCCTCTTCGCCGCCCTCGACGGGAAACGTCACACCGTAAACCTCGACACGGAAAAAACCGCCGGCAGGTGCCGTCTCGCCAAAGTCGATCTTGAGCGTCTGGCCGTCAGCCTTGCACGTGGGCTTCATGGGCGTACGATCCATGAGGTCCTCGCCCGAGAGCATCGTCAATCGCGTGTCATCGGTACCAAACGTCGTGCCGTCGACAAACGTCAGCGAAAGACCGCTCAGCTCCTCGTCGGCATCGGCCTGAACTTCCCAGGTAATGCGCGTCTCGGTGCCGCCGACCACAGCGCTGCCCGAACCGGTATTGGGTCGGGCGGTAATCTTTGCGGTCTCAAGCGCCTGGGCGGTCGTGGGCACGCAGGCCCCCGCGCATACCAGGGCGAGCGCCACAGCCAGGGCACAGGCCAGCTTTTGGAGCATCGAGGGCAGTGGAAAACGCTGCTCAGCGGCCCCTTTGTTCAGTCGAGACAAGGTGGCTCCTATCGTAGAAGTTGCCGGCAAAACGAGACGGATACGCTCTCCGTCAAGAGAAGCGCAAAGGCCCTCTCCGCCAAAACGGAAAGGGCCCGCGCGCAATCAAGTAGCAATTTTACTTGATATTGTACTTAGCCATGAGGGCGTCGACGGTACCGTCGTCGGTCAGATCCTTGATGGCCTGGTTGATGTCGTCCTTGAGCTTGGTGTTGCCCTGATTGATGGCGATGGCGTACTCCTCGCCGGTGCTGATCTGCTTGATGGTCTGGCAGGTGTTGAACTGCTCGGCGGTCAGCTGGCTGGCAACGGAGCGGTTGGTGACTACGGCGTCGCCCTTATCGGACTGCAGGGCGCTGAAGCACTCGGTAGCGTCCTTGTAGGGGACGATCTTGGCCTTGGGGAAGTTCTCCTGAGCAAAGGCCTCGGCGGTCGAACCGGACTGGACGATGATGGTAGCGTCGGCGCTGTTGAGCTTCTCGCTGAAGTTGTCGGCCGTGATGTCGGTGTTATCGACCTTGGTCACGATGGCCTGATCGTCCATGTAGTAGGAGTCGGAGAAAGTGACTTCCTTCTCACGCTCGGGCGTGTCGGTAATAGCCGCGATGGAAACGTCGTACTTGGCGCCCGAAGCAACGCCCGGAACCAGCGTGTCAAAGTCATTGTTGACGTACTCGACATCCAGGCCCAGCTTGTCGCCAATAGCCTTGATGAGCTCAAGGTCAAAGCCCTGATAATCGCCGTTGTCATCCTTGTACTCAAACGGAGCGTACTCGGCAGAGGTGCCGACGGTCAGCGTACCGTCCTTGACGAGCGCGTACTCCTTGGAGCCGTCGACCTTCTCGACCTTAGCGTCGTCAGAGCTGCTGGAACCGGCATCAGAACCAGAGGTGGCGTTGGACGAGCCGCAGCCCGTCAGTGCGAGGGCGAGCGCCATGGCGCCCGTGGCGGCAAATGCGCCAAGCTTCTTGAGCTTCATAATCAGTCTCCTTCCGGTGACC
>USHZ01000149.1 GCA_900554595.1 uncultured Collinsella sp.
CCGAAGTTGAAAGGCAGATTGCCGCTCTGGCGGGTTTGCAGCGTCAACTGGTTACGCGGTTTGGTAAAACCGCGTAACCCCTAAGGCCGCTGGCCCATGCCACCCTCGAGGGTGACGGTCTCGCCGTTCATGTACTTAAAGTCGGGGCCGCAGAGCTGAACGACCACGCGGCCAATCTCCTTCTCGACGTCGCCGTAGTGGCCCGCCGGCGGCATGTGAACGTTGGCCTTGAACGCCTCGGGATAGGCATCCTGGAAGTTCTCGAGCGCAGCGGTCCAAGCAAGCGGGCAAACGATGTTGACGTTGATGCCGTCCTTGCCCCACTCGTTGGCGGCGACGCGAGTCAGACCACGGATGCCCTCCTTGGCGGCAGCATAGCTGCACTGGCCGTAGTTGCCAAACAGGCCGGCGCCCGAGGCAAAGTTGACCACGGAGCCCTTGGTCTCCTTCAGGTGCGGATAGGCCTTCTGCATGTACAGATAGGTGGCATACAGACCGGAATAAATGGCCAGGTTAAACTGATCCATGGTGTGGTCGGCGATGGTCACGCCCGAGGCGCTGGCCTGAGCATTGTTGACGACGGCGTCGATGCGGCCGAACTCCTCAATCGCCTTGTCGATAACGTTCTGCACGACGGCCTCGTTGTCCTGGCCGGCGGAGACATCGGCCTGAACAGGAAGAACCTTGACGCCGTACTCAGCCTCGAGAGACTCCTTGGCGGCCTCGAGCTTGGCGACGTTGCGGCCGGTGATGACGAGGTTCGCGCCCTCCTTGGCAAAGGCGATATCGATGCCGTAACCGATGGAGCCAGCGGAGCCGTCCTTGAGCGTGGCCTTGCCGCCGCCGGTGACGATCACGGTCTTACCAGTGAAAAGTCCCATACGAAGTCCTTTCAAATCGCGACGGGCCTGCCCGTCGACTGCGCGCATCCAACTTCACGCGCCAAAAGCTGAAATGCAACTTTAGCGGGTTCAAGTGAAAAATAAAGCCCATGGCAGGCGAACGGTGCAACGTCTTTCGGCGAAGGGAATGTCAAGTAACAATTGGATAGAGCGGCCGAGTTTTTGTTAACGCAACGAGCCATCGAACACGTTTTGAAACTTTGCTGCGGGGCGCGGGATGTCGGCGCGAGACTTTATCATAGGGTGACGAACAACGATGAGGAGCACATGCCTATGACAGACGAGCTGGACCCCCAGACTCAACAGCATATTGATGATTCAGCAGACGTCGCCGCAGATACTGACGCTGCGACCTGCAATGATACCGACGTCGACGACGCCACTCTGGATAACGGCGCTGCGACGGAAATCCCTGCGGCCGAAGATGCCGACGAGCAAAACGACGATTCGGCTGCTCAGGACGACGCCCCCGAAAAGGAGGCCGCCCCGCAAGCAACGGGCCCCATCGAGGTGTCTTCGGAAGAAGAGCTCGACGCCGTCATGGACTCCATGATGGATGCCGTCAAAGCGATGAAGAACGCTGTCGCCGATGCCGATGTCGACGCCGAGGAAGAGGAAGCCGCCGAGGCTGCCTCGACGTTTGTGCCCGGCGAGACCCCGGTTGCCGACCAGGGCAGCACCATGCCCTCGTTCCTGCAACTCGAGCACCCCACGATCGGCACCGACGCGGTCGACCCGCACGCAGCGGGCTTTTCCGTGATCGAAGGCGGCACCGGCAATATCGCCGCACCGCAGACTGCTGATACGAATGCCGCCGAGGCCGCGCACCCGACCACCACGCATGCCCCCGCCACGAGCCGCGACCTGGGGAGCGCCGTCTCAAACACCGCTAACGCCGTGGGCACTTTTATCGCCCAGGGCGCGTCGGCCATGCGCGAGATGAACGCCGCCAAGAAGGCACTCGCCGATGCCCGCGCCCACCTGTCCGAGCTTGAGCGGCGCATCGCCGACCAGGCAGAGGAGCTCGAGACGCGCCAGGACATCGCAAGCCGCTACGATCAGATCATCGCCGATCAGCGCCAGGCAATCGCCACGGCACAAAAGACCGCTGCGGCCGCCGAGATTGACCGCGACGCCCATGCCGCCAAAGCGACGGAGCTCAAGGGCCAGCTCGAGCAAATGAAGGCAGAGGACGATGCGACCGAGCTCCGCCTGAAGGCTGCACTCGACGCCGTGGAAGCCCGCGAGGCGAGTTCGCGCGAGACCGGCAACCGCCTGGTTCGTCGCCTTGAGGATTCCAAGCGCATCCGCGACAAAGTGAAGGCTGAGCGCGATACCGGTGTCGCCGCCGCACGACACACTGCCGATGTTACGCGCGCACAGCTCGAGACCTTGCGTCGCGAGTATGCCGAACTGCAGCGCAACCCTTCGGCAAATCCCGCCAATTACACCGTGCGCACCAGCGAGCTGTCTATGCAAATCTCCGACGCTGCCGACGCCCTCCGCAAGGCCGAGGAAGACATTCCGCGCGTGACCGCCGATCTTGAGCATTCACTTGCCGCCGCCGAGCAGGCCGTCGAGCAGGCACAGGCTCCCATCGCCGACGCTAAACGCGCGCACCAGGCCGTAACGGCCGAGGCAGATGCCGCGCGCGACGAGCTGCAGTCCGCAAAAACTGCCGCCGCGACGCGTCAGCGCGAGCTGCGCGAAAAGATCACCGCGCAGGACAAGGCACGCCGCGAGCAAGAGCAGGCCATCGCAAACGCCCGGGCAGATGCCGCGCATGCGCAGTCGATTATCGAGCAGGCGACCGAGGTGCACGACCATCCCGAGATCACCGAATCGCTCGCCGGGTCCTTGGCACGTGACAAGGCCGAGCATACCGAGACCGAGCGCGAAGTTGCCCAACTCGAGGCCGCCGAAGACGACGTGCGCAAGCGAACCCGCGACTCACGCGTCAAATTCACCGGAGCCATCGTCTGCATCATCGCCGCAATCCTGGTGATCATCGCAATCTGGCTGTTCATGAGCAAGTAAACCAGTTGCCAAAAACGCCCCAACGCAGTTGCGGTGAGATAGTTCCTGTTTAGCCCTCAAAAAGGCCAATTCAAGCACTATCTCACCGCAACTTTTTGATTGGTGCAAGGCAACCTATCCCTCTTGCACCGATCTCTTGAAATAAGGAGTGTCCCCAGGTGCCGGCACAAAAGGAACGTCCCCAAGTGCCGCCTTCGCAAGAGTGTCCCCTTTGACTAGTCATTTAAGAACGTCCCCAACGACTACCCGACAACCACGGCAACACCGATGTTCTGGCAAAGTCAGCGAAAACCCGCCAGAGCGAGCAAGATGACGTGAAAGAGGAGGGCATTGACCTTCTGGTCATGCCCGACGATTGAACGTCAGATTGCCGCTCTCGCGGGTTTGCAGCGTCGGCCGGTTACGGCGTTTGGAAAACGCCGTAACCTACTGAATGAGCATGGCGTCGCCAAAGCTGAAGAAGCGGTAGCGCTCCTCGATGGCGGCGGCGTAGGCATCCATGATCTGGTCGCGGGAGGCAAGCGCGCTCACGAGCATCATGAGCGTAGAGCGTGGCACGTGAAAATTCGTGATCAGCGCGTCGACCACGTGATAGGTCGAGCCGGGCATGAGGTAGAGCTGCGTCGTCGCGTTCTCGCGCACCACGATGTCACCGCGGCCGAGCGTGTCGGCGCCGTCCTCACGACCCTCAAAATAGCGCGCCGTCACAGCCGGATCGGACACCGGCGCGTCCGCGTCAAACGCGCTCTCGAGCGAGCGCACCGCCGTGGTACCGACGGCGATCACGCGATGTCCCTCGGCCTTCGCCCTATGCACGGCGTCGACAACCTCCTGCGACACGTGGTAGCGCTCGGTGTGCATGACGTGCTGCGTGGGGTCGTCCTCCTCCACCAGACGGAAGGTATCAATACCCACCTCGAGCTCGACGGCGGCAAACTTCGCGCCCTTGGCCTCGATAGCCGCCATGAGCTCGGGCGTGAAGTGCAGACCCGCCGTGGGAGCAGCGGCCGAATGCTCCTCCTTCATGGCGTAGACGGTCTGGTACTTCTCGGGGTCGCCCTCGTAATCGGTAATGTAGGGCGGCAGCGGCACGTGGCCGGCAGCATGGATGGCCTCGTCGAGCGTGCGCGGGTCGCCGGCGGCATTGCAACCGGCCGGCTCAAAGCGCACCAGACGGCCACCACGGCTATCGGTGACAAAGTCGATGACCTCGGCCGTCAGCACCACGGGAGCCCCCTCGGGCGCATGGGCGCCACCGGCTCGATACTCAATCTGAGCACCGGGCTTCAGACGCTTGCCCGGCTTGACCAGACACTCCCAAACGTGACCCAGCGGGTCAACATCCTCGCGACGCTTGAGCAGCAGCGTCTCGACCACGCCACCCGAGCCGGCTTTGCGACCGATCAGGCGGGCCGGCATCACGCGCGTCTTGTTGATGACGAGCACATCGCCCGGCTCGATATAGTCGATGATGTCGCGGAAGATGCGGTGCTCAACGGTACCGCCGTGCTCCAGCGGCTTCCCCGCCTGGGAGCCTTTGCGATCCACCACCAGCAGGCGGCAGGAGTCACGCGGCTCGGCAGGAGCCTGGGCAATCAGTTCCTCAGGAAGGTTATAGTCAAAATCATCGGTACGCATAGACACGTCGGATTCTCCTTATATAGCTAAAGTCCGCTCTACATCCTAGCAGGCTAACGTCCCAAATGAACTACTTTTTGGCAGCTTTGCGCTCGTCGCGGATGCGGGCGCGGTC
>USHZ01000150.1 GCA_900554595.1 uncultured Collinsella sp.
GACCTCGACGTTTGAGCGCCGCAAGAATATCCGCGTGCGCGACCGTGCGACGTTGTTCAACCTGGCCATGGGCCTCAACGGCTACACGGTATGCTCGGGCGTGATCAGTCACGAGCTCAACGGTCCCGGCATCATCTCGATTCCGCTCGATGTAGACGAGTACATGGAGATCGGCATCATCACGCGCAAGAACACAACACTCACGCGCTACGGCCAAGCCTATATCGACGCGATCCGTCAGCATATCTAGCCTTTTGGGCAGCGTCGGGCCTGGGCGCGGCCCGCTCGATTTGCCGCTGACGGCTCACGATAGGGTTGGATTTCGAGCCACATGTCCCATTAACCGTTGCCCCCTCGCATTACCATCAAAGTGAGCCGCTATGCGAGGGGAGGTCGCCGTGGATCGGATATATACCGACAGCTGGCGTTTCCCCATGCCGCTTATGTGCGCGGCGTTTGAGCCCGGAACGCTCGACAAAACCCTCGACGTGATGCTCAAAGATGACTATGGCGTTATCGCGCGTGCCGAGGCGCACTACTATCGCGGTTGCCCCGATGAGGCACAACGCCTAGCAGAGCCGTACTTACTATCGGATGACCTTTCGCTCCGTCTTTCGGCATGCCTGTTGTGCGCCTATGCAAATCTGTCGCTGAATCGCGCATTGGCGGCGCGCCGCTGCCTTGCGTATCTCAAGGAAACAGGGAAGGGTCAAAGGGCGACAAAGGATCCACGCGTCCAGGCTTCATATATGCTGCTTGCGGCGAGCGCCTGTGTGCTGCTGCATTTTCCCTCGCCGGTGTCACGCGGCGAATTCGATTTATATGCATCTCTGCTGCCCGAGGGGCTGCGCCTGTTTGCAACCTATGCGCTGGCGCACCGTGCCTACCTCGACGGCGATTACGGACGCTGCGTGGGTATGGCGGAGAACGCCTTGTCGATGAAGCAGGAGAGCTATCCCGTCCCTGAGGCCTTCTTGCACTTGATTGCCGCCGTTGGGTGGATTAACCAGCGCGAAGCTGACCGCGCGAACGCTCATTTTATGCGTGCCTGGCAGATTGCGCAGCCCGACGGTCTGATTGAAATCGTCGGCGAGCATCACGGGCTTTTGCAAGGCGTGTTGGAGTCTTGCCTAAAAAAGGACCATCCGCAGGAGTTCGCGGAGATCATCAAAGTTACCGAGCGGTTTAGCCGCGGTTGGCGTCGTGTGCATAATCCGGGGGCGGGCGCCACCGTTGCCGAGAGCCTGACCACGACGGAGTTCGCCATCGCTATGCTGGCCTGTCGCGGCTGGACCAACGATGAGATTGCCGCCCACATGGGTATCTCGCGTGGCACGGTTAAGAATCGCCTGTCGAACGCCTATGCCAAGCTGGGCATAACGAGTCGCGCCGCGCTGAAACAGTTTGTATTGCTGTAGGCGACTGGGCGGGTGCGCCTGTTTTGGACGAATAATTGAATTGGGGTCGTTCAAACGAGGCGCGGCCGCCGGTGGGAGGTCCGGCGGCCGCTTACCATGGGACGGTGCGCGCCCGAATTGATCGAGCGTCACGAGACTTGGAGTTACGAGCGCTTGCGGCTGGTAAAGATGCCGGCGACGACGGCCGCCATGCCCGTAATGGCAGCGGCGACGGCACCCATAATGGAAGCATCACCCGTGGCCGCGAGCGTGTCCTTGGCGTTGACATGCTTAATGGTCGCGGCGGCGGTCGTTACCTTAGGCTTCGACTCGGGCTTTGCCGGGGGCGTCTCCACCGGAACGATGACGGCGCGCTTGGCGATGGCGTTGCTGTCCAGATCCGTGATGACATCATTGGCGGTGCCGATCGTCTGGCCGCGCTGGTAGGGGGCATCGGCGGGTTCGGTGTCAACGAAGCGCACGTCGCAAATGCGTCCACCATTGGGTGTTTCGATAATGCTATCGACGATATTGATCGTTCCGGCAATGCTGCCGTCTGCACTATTCACCACGGCTAAGATGGCGGCGGTGTCGCCCTCTGCTGTTACGCGGCTGCGTGTGATGGAGATGGTCGCGGGCGTTAGGCCGTTCTCGGTAATGGCGATGATGCCAAACGTGCGGGCAGTCGCATCTGGCTCGACTACAACAAAGTCGCTATAGCAGATGGGTGGCAAGGGCTGGTTGCCTCCATCGTGGTTGATGTAGTGGGCAATGGCCTCGACGGTTGAATCGCTGATAAAGATGCGCCCACCAGAGCCGCCAGGGTGGAAATAATACGAGCTGATTCCAGCGGCATTTTCGCCTTCGGCATATGCGTGAACGAGCGAGCCGTTTTTAATGGTGATGTCACCCTCGTCGGTGTAGATGGCGGCGGGACTCGTATTGTCTAGGTCGTATGCGTATGCACGTACGGTCGCCGCATCAATGGTCAGGCCATCGAAGGCATATATGCCGCTGCCGAATCCCTGAGCGGTTAGCGTGCTGTTGGATACCGTGAGGGTTTCTTCGGCGACGATGCCGCAGTCCTGCTCGGAGCGTGCGTCGACTGTGCCGCCGCCGGTTACGGTTATGTCGCCGCCGGCGCGGATACCCTCGGCGCGCGCCCTTGGCGGTGACGGTTCCGCTTGTATTGATCGAAAGGTCGTTTTCGGCACGTATACCGCTGACGTCGCCCGTGGCGTTAACGGCGCCTGTTCCGCTGATCGTCATATCGCCCACTGAATACAAGGCGTCACCTTCGGCGGTTGCCGTCAGGGTGCCCGTTCCGGAGATGTTGAGCTCGGCGCCCTCGCTGGTGCCGTTTACGACTGAAATGCCATCGCCGTACTCGTTGGCAACCGTATTGTTGCCCTCGTAGCTCACGTTGAGCTTGCCGCCGGCGGCGATGCCTCCGCCGTTATAACCATTGAGTGTCATGTTGTCGGCGCCGTCCCAGGCCCACGTGCTGCCGTCGCCAGCTGTGGCACCGGCGGTATAGGTGCTGCCGTCGACCTCGACCCACTCGGCTGCAAACGAGACGCTCGGCATGAGCAGCGAGCTCACGGTAAGTGCGCAGGTCAGGCCGCAAACAATGCGGCGGGTCACGCGGCGCCAGCTGCCACAGGTGAGAACGGCGCGCTGGCGCACGGGGGCCTCGGCGTAATGAAGCCCTGCAACACGATCGGTGTGGCGCGTGGGGGTCGTAAACGTGGTCATGGTCGCTCCAATCTCTCGCGTGGCCTTGGCGGTCACCACTAAGCGTATAGGCGATAGGGCAGAGCTGCTAGTGCCATATGGGCACGAAAATGGCTATTTGCACTGGCGGATATGGGATAGCTTGGCTCGACGATCCGTTGGTGTGCATATAGAAGTTTCCTATATCAAACTGTTATAAACGTATATTTTACGATGGCCATATGAGCGCTCATACTCTGTCCCAGTAAAGCAACCAATGCAAAGGGAGATATCTATGAGTGCTTTAACCACGCTGAACGCGCCGTTTCGCGCTGATATCGTCGGCAGCTTTCTTCGTCCGCAGGCCGTAAAGGATGCCCGCGCTGCCTATGCGGCAGGCACGCTTGATGCCGAGGGGCTTAAGGCCGTCGAGGAAGAGGCTATTCGCGACCTGGTGGACAAGCAAAAGGCCGCCGGCCTGCAGGTCATCACCGATGGCGAGTTCCGCCGCAGCTACTGGCACCTCGATTTTATATGGGGGCTGAACGGCGTCGAGCGTCGCACCTCGCGTACGGGCTATATGTTCCACGATGAGGAGACCACCGCCGACACCGCCGTGGTAACCGGTCCCATTAGCGGCGAGAACCATCCGTTCGTCGAGCACTTCAAATTTGTCAAGGCGCTCGAGGGGGAGGGCCAGGTCGCGCGGCAAACTATTCCGGCGCCGATCCAGACGTTCTCCGAAGTCACGCTCGACCGCTGCGATGGCCAGCAGGAGAGCCTGCGCGCTGTCTATAAGACCGACGAAGAGCTCGCCGACGCCATCGCGGCGGCATACCGCACCGTGATTGCCGACCTGTATGCCGCAGGCTGCCGCAACATTCAATTTGATGACTGCACCTGGGGCATCTATTGCGATACCGACTTTGTGGCAAAGACTGGTATGAGCCCGGTCGACCTGCAAAAGGTGTCCGAGCTGGGCGTGGCGCTCAACAACGCTGCCATCGAGGGCAAGCCCGACGACCTGGTCATCAACACGCATGTGTGCCGTGGTAATTACCACTCCACCTATGCCTTCGAGGGCGGCTATGACCCCATCGCGCCGTACCTGTTCGCACACGAGAACGTCGATGCGTTTTACCTTGAGTTCGATACGCCGCGTGCCGGTGGCTTTGAGCCGCTCAAGTACGTTGCCCCCGGCAAGAAGGTCGTGTTGGGCCTAGTGACCACCAAGGCCGCTGAGCTTGAGGACGAGGATGCCATCGTCGAGCGTATTCACGAGGCTGCAAAGTATGTTCCGCTCGAGAACCTGTATCTGTCGCCCCAGTGCGGTTTTGCTAGTTGCGAGATTGGCAACAAGTTGACCGAGGACGAGCAATGGGCAAAGATCGCGCTGGTCAAACGCATTGCCGAGCGCGTTTGGAAGTAGCAGTAACGTTCGCAGGTGACGGCGCGTGCGAGACATGGTGCATCGCGTACAATGGTTCGGATCGTATCGTTCGGGCAGGTTATCCGATATGCCCGA
>USHZ01000151.1 GCA_900554595.1 uncultured Collinsella sp.
AGCTTCTCGCCCGTGGCGGCACCTATGCCCGTTACTATCGAATGCAGTTCGAAGGTGCGCGTGCGCACGAGCTCGACTGATTGATATGACAGGAAGTATATGGCTGAGAAGAACCCTTTGACTCCGGAAGAAGTGACGGAGTTATTCTCCGAGATCGACGCATCCGGCGTTTTGGATCCGACGCTTGCCAAAAAGCGCACCGAACGCATGCGCGAAAAAGAGGCTGCGGCCAAGCGCGGCGACAAGGCGGCGCTGGCGCAGCTTCGCAGCGAAGATCGCGCAAGCCAGACAAAGCAGATTGACCCGCTGTCCGAGGACGACCCTTCGGGCTCGCAGGTGAGCCATACCATTACGAAGACCGCCATGGCCGTAGTTATCGGCATTCTGGTGTTGATCGTGGGCATGCAGATCGGCTACGGCGTGATGCGCCGCCTGAACACTGCCAACCTGTCCGAGAGCGTTTCTGTCGATACCGTTTCTACAGCACTCAAGGGTGGACTCGAGTGGGGTAACGGCTTTACGCAGTTCCCGCTCGACTTTACCGTCGATGAAGCCGATGAACGTACGGGCACGGTCGAGGTAACGGTGTTGGACACATCGTCTGCCAACGAGCTCGAGCTGCTGTCCAACGGGCAGATCCAGGCCGCGGCACTTGCGACCAATGCGCTGCTCAACGATAAGATCGACCGCGTGGTGTACAACGTGCACGCCTATATCGATGAGGACAGCAATATCCAGCATGATTCCTTCTTTGGCATGTTCCCCGCGAGGGGTCATCAGAGCGCCATTTTGACGTTTGTGTGGACCAAGAGCTCATCGACCGCCACGAGCATCGACTGGAAGATGCATATCGTGAGCATGGACGACACGATTGCCGAGCGCATCCAAAAGCAGGTGAACTCGGTGTCGTCGCTGATTGAGGACCCGGCGGTAAGCCAGACCAAGATCACGGAAGAAAAGGCCGAACGCGATCTGGAGCATCGCCTGCACGGCCGCGAGATCTTCCGCGGTGGCAAGCCCGACCGCACACCGTCCGATTTGCTGGAGCAGGATAAATAAGACGCCATCATCCCGCGTGAGCCAAGTGCCCGCGCGGGATGATTTTTTAATCCCCGTCCCAGAAAAATCATTATGCATAGAAAGTCATAATTATCATTTCGTAAACATTTCGATGAAATTAACGCCATGGCGCATACTTGCGGTTAAAATACCGCAAGGCCTAACTACCAACCTTTAAGCCGGTCCGGAGAGACCGGGAAGGAGAATTATGGCGAACAACCATACTGCGGGTGCTGCTGCCCGCACCTTCGCGCCCAGCGAGCTTTGCCAGCGCATGCTGGCCAAAACCAGCAAGGGCACCTGCGGTCCCTGCATCCTGTACCTTGAGGATGGGACCATTTTTTATGGCCGTGCATGCGGTGCCGAGGGTACCGCGACCGGCGAGGTCTGCTTCAATACCTCGCTTGAGGGCTATTTTGAGGTCATGACCGACCCGAGCTATGCCGGCCAAATTGTAACCATGACCTATCCGCAGATCGGTAACTACGGCATTGATGAGACCGACGTCCAGTCGGCCTTCCCCGGCGATACCGCTCGCCCCGCGAGCGCTCCCGCCATGCGCGGTATGATCGTCCGCGACATGTGCGCTACGCCTTCCAACTGGCGTTCGGCCGTCAGCGTGCCGGAGTACCTGCGTGCCCACGGCATCGTCGCCATCGAGGGCGTCGACACCCGTGCCCTGGTGCGCCACCTGCGCGACAACGGCTCCAAGATGGGCATTATCTCGACCGAGATCTTTGACGCCGACGAGCTTGCCGAGCGTCTGGCCGCAGCGCCGACGCTGGTGGGCGAGAATCTGGTCAAGACTGTGAGCTGCCCCGCACCTCACGAGTTTGCAGCTGCCGACCTGCCCGCTACGCATGACTTTGCGCTTGCCCCTGCTGCTCCTGCCCGCCACAAAGTGGTCGCCTACGACTGCGGCGTCAAGCGCGGCATTCTGGAGGGCCTCGTCCGCGCCGGCTGCGACCTTACTGTCGTGCCGTGGGATACGCCCGCGAGTGAGGTGCTCGACATGAATCCCGACGGCGTCTTTTTATCCAACGGCCCCGGCGACCCCGATGCCGTGGTGGAGACCTACGAGCAGGTGCAGCAGCTGATCGGCAAGGTGCCGGTCTTTGGCATTTGCCTTGGTCACCAGATGATCAGCTTGGCGTGCGGCGCCCAAATGGAAAAGCTTAAATTCGGTCACCGTGGCGGTAACCAGCCGGTTATGAACCTGGTGAGCCGTCGCGTGGAGATCACCGCGCAAAACCACGGCTTTGGCCTGCTGTTCCCCAGTCTGGGCAAACTGATCCCGGAGCTTTCCGGCGGCGAGACCGAGCATGCGGCCGATGGCGACCTGCGCGTCTGGGTGCGTCGCGGCATCGCGCCGGTCGTGATGAACGAGCGCTTCGGCCACATTCGCCTGACGCACGTGAACCTCAACGACGGCACCGCCGAGGGCATCCAGCTGCTCGACGCCCCGTGCTTCTCGGTCCAGTACCACCCCGAGGCTTCGCCCGGTCCCACCGATGCCCACTATCTCTTTACCGCCTTCACGCGACTCATGGACGGCGAGGAGAACTACCTGGACATCGACACCGCGAAGGACCGCCTCGCCGGCTGGAATTTCGCCGAGTCCGAGAACGCTGCGACCGAGGAGAACTAACATGCCGAAACGTACTGACATCAAGCGCATCCTCGTCATTGGTTCGGGCCCCATCGTTATTGGCCAGGCCTGTGAGTTTGACTACTCCGGCGCCCAAGCCTGCAAGGTGCTCAAGGAGGATGGCTTTGAGGTCATCCTGGTCAACTCCAACCCGGCGACCATCATGACCGACCCGGGTCTTGCCGACCGCACTTATGTCGAGCCCATCACCGCCGAGTTTATCGAGCGCGTAATCAAGAAAGAGCGTCCGGACGCGCTGCTGCCCACGCTGGGCGGCCAGACCGGTCTGAACGCCGCCGTCGAGCTGGCGAAAGACGGCACGCTCGACAAGTACGGCGTCGAGATGATCGGCTGCGACCTGGCCGCTATCGAGCGCGGCGAGGACCGCAAACTCTTTAACGAGGCCATGGCCGAGATTGGCCTGGAGGTCGCGCGCTCGGGCTACGCCTACAGCGTCGCCGACGCCGAGGCCATCGCCGAGCGCCTGGGATATCCCTGCGTGCTGCGTCCGAGCTTTACCCTCGGCGGTGCCGGTGGCGGCATCGCGCATACCCACGAGGAGCTCGTCTCCATCGTGAGCCAGGGCCTGGAGCTCTCGCCCGCCCACGAGGTGCTGGTCGAGGAGTCCATCGAGGGATGGAAAGAGTATGAGATGGAGGTCATGCGTGACCACGCCGGCAACGGCATCATCGTGTGCTCCATCGAGAATCTCGACCCCATGGGCGTGCATACTGGCGACTCCATCACCGTGGCGCCGGCGCAGACGCTCTCCGACCTTGAGTATCAGCGCATGCGCGTGGCCTCGCTCGCCATTCTGGAGAAGATCGGCGTCGAGACCGGTGGCTCCAACGTGCAGTTTGCCGTGAACCCCAACACCGGTCGCTTGATCGTCATCGAGATGAACCCGCGTGTGAGCCGTTCGTCCGCGCTGGCCTCCAAGGCCACGGGTTTCCCCATCGCCAAGGCCGCCGCGCGCCTGGCTGTGGGCTATACGCTCGACGAGATCGTCAACGACATTACCAAGGCAACGCCTGCCTGCTTTGAGCCCACGATTGACTACTGCGTGGTCAAGGTGCCGCGCTTTGCCTTCGAGAAGTTCAAGGGCACCGACCCCACGCTCACCACGCGCATGAAGGCCGTGGGCGAGATTATGGCGATCGGCCGCACCTTTGAGGAGGCCTTCGGCAAGGCCATGCGTTCGCTGGAGGACGGGCATCAGGGCATTTGTGCCGGTGGCAAGGAAGGTGCCGACAAGCTGAGCGACGATGAGCTCGCTCAGGCCGTGGCAACGCCGACCGAGCACCGCATTTTCTTTGTGGTCGAGGCCCTGCGCCGTGGCTGGGATGTCGCGCGTATCCATGCCATCTGCGGTATCGATCCGTGGTACCTCAACCGCATCAACGACATGGTGCAGGTCCAGGAGAGCATCCGCGGCCTGCGTGTGGAGGATATCGACGCCGACGCGATGCGTCTGCTCAAGCAGTACGGCACGAGCGACGCCGAGATCGCCGCGCTGACCGGCTCGGACGAGCGCTTTGTGCGCGCCTACCGCAAGGGTCTGGGCGTGGTTCCCAGCATGAAGACGGTTGATACCTGCGCTGCGGAGTTCTCGAGCGCCACGGAGTACCACTACAAGACGTACGAGAACATCTACCGCACAAGCCCGGATGCCAAGAAGTGCGTGGCTCCCGACGAGACCACGCCGGCGGACAAGCCCAAGGCGATGATCCTGGGCGCCGGCCCCAACCGCATTGGCCAGGGTATCGAGTTCGATTACTGCTGCGTGCACGCGAGCTACGCGCTGGCGGCCCGCGGCTTCGAGACCATCATGGTCAACTGCAA
>USHZ01000152.1 GCA_900554595.1 uncultured Collinsella sp.
GGCACCGACGTCAGATACTCCAACACCGTATTCAATCCGTCCATGTGTCCTCCTGGCACTAGTCTTTTTGGGTCGGGGCTGTTTTAGCTACACTAGGGTTAAAGCTCCAGGCGCTCCTCGCTGCCGTCGATATCGCAGAAGCGGGCAGCGATATTGCGCACCGAGAAAAACGCAAGGCGACCATCTTTGGCACTATCGTGTTGCTCGCCAATGCCCACCATGTGCTTAAAGCCGGCTTGGCGCACCCGGTCGCTCACGACCGCGTCGTCCTCGAGCGCGGCCTCGCCGGTCAGCACGATCCAACACTCCCCCGGTTTCCAACCCGAAACCTCAAACTTGGGGTTCGCGCTAAGCTCGGCCCACACGTCCTTATCGCGCGAGGTGCAAAACCACAGCTTGCCATCATCGACCATGGCAAACGAGAACGGCCTCACGCGAGGCTGATGTCCGTCCGTCACGTCGATCGTGGCGAGATACCACGCCGGAATACGCCTGAGATACGAACAGGCGCGCTCGAGCTGCGCCGTGCGGTCGTTGTCGGTCATGGGGACCCCTTTCCTGCGCTCGAATCGCGCCTAAACAAGTTGAAGATTGATGCCGATGACGCAGATGAGCAGCAACGCCGTCACCACCGCTGCCAACACATCGCTGCGGCCAAATGCAAGCGCATGCAGACGCGTGCGGCCCTGCTCGCCATGATAGCAGCGCGCATCCATGGCGGCAGAAAGCGTTTCGGCATGACGGAACACGCCCGTGAACAGCGGAATCGCCACACTGCCGAGCATACGCACGCCGCCGAGCGGGCCTCCCGTCACGCGCGCACCGCGGCTCGCCTGCGCATCGGCCGTCTGCTTCATCTCGGTGGCAAACTGCGGCATAAAGCGCAGCGCGATACCCATAATCATGCCGAGCTCGTGCGCTGGAAGTCCCACACGCGCAAACGGCGCGAGCAGGCGCTCAAAGCCCGCGGTGAGGTCGAGCGTCGGTGTGGTGAGCGTGATAGCGCTCATACCGGCCATCATCAAGGTCAGGCGGCACGCCATAAAGACGGCGGAATGCAGCGAGCCCTCGCTTATCTGCAAAAAGCCGAGCTGCCACAGAATGCGCCCGCTCTGGTCGGAAAACAGGTTGAGCACCGCGACTACCGCGACGATCGCCAGCAGCGGCGCCATCGACGACAGGACGCGACGAGCCGGCACCCGGGACACGGTATAGATCAGGACAACGAAGATTGCGACCGGGACCAGTCCGCGGAAGCTGCTGACCGTGAGCGTCGTGATCAGAAAAATAAATCCCAAGAGCAACTTGGTTCGCGGGTCCAGGCGGTGGATTGCACTATCGCCGGGATAGTAGCTGCCAAACGAAAACGCCTCCATTAGCAGCCCTCCTCTCGCGCGACCGTCTTGGATTTAGCAATGTCCGCGACGTTAGAAGGACCGTCCGAGCGACCGATTAGCAGGTCCACCAACTCGTCTGCCAGCGACTCAACCGTATAGAGGCCGTCAAAGCGCAGCGGCACGCCCGCTTCCGCGAGAGACAACGCCATGCGCTGAGCGGCAGGTACGCCCAAGCCGATCGACTTGAGCTCATCCGCATGCGCAAAAACCTGAGCGGGCGTGCCCTCGGCAAACACCGCGCCCTCGTTCATCACGACAATACGGTCGCAGCAATTGGCAAGGTCATCCATACTGTGTGAGACCATGACGACGGTCAGGCCCCCATGGTGAAGTCGATCGATAAGCTCCAAGAAATCACTGCGTGCCGCCGGATCGAGTCCCGCCATGGGCTCATCGAGTACCAGGACCTCAGGCTCCATGGCAAGCACGCCGGCAAACGCCACGCGCCGCTGCTGCCCGCCCGAAAGCTCAAAGGGGCTCTTGTCGCCCACCGTGGCCAAGTCGAGGCCCACGCGCGCGAGCGATGACTCAACGCGGCGGACAACCTTGGCCTGCGACAAGCCAAGGTTATGCGGACCAAACGCCACGTCCTGTGCCACGGTCTCGGCAAACAGCTGACGCTCTGGATACTGAAACACCACGCCGACCTTTGCCTTAACCGCGGCGGCATCTTTCTTGTTTGCCAGGTCGAGCCCCAACGCGTAAACGGAACCCTCCTGGGGACGAATCAGGCCGTTGAGATGCTGAACCAGCGTCGACTTGCCCGAACCGGTATGGCCTGCTAGCCCCAGGAACTCGCCGCGACGCACCGTCAAAGACACGTCGCGCAGTGCCCACGGACTGCTGGGGTCGTTGCCCCAAAGGGCTTGCTTGTTCGATTTGCCCGCAACAGCTGAGCGCTTGTGCCAGCGACGACGCTCGCGGGCGCTCAGCGAATAGCTATACGAAAGGTGCGAAATCTCGATGACGGGCTCCAGCGCGTCTGCGCTATCGATTGCAGAGGAGACGTTGTCGGGAATACGAGGATCGGATGCGAAAGGCCGCCCTGCGATGCCTGCCCTACTCTGCTCGGCATAAGCCTGCGCAACCTCGGCAACCATATCCGCCTCGCGCACCTGTGCGCAAATGGGCACGCCCTTCGCGCGAAGCGCCCTGCCAAGACAGCACGATGCCGGCATATCCAGGTTCAGCCGCGCGAGTTCGTCCGCCCGTGTCAAGATCTCCTCGGGCGTACCGAGCATGGCAACGCGGCCCGCTTGGAAGACAGCAACGCGATCGGCCTCAGCGGCCTCTTCCATAAAGTGCGTAATCATCACGATGGTCATGCCGCGTTCGTGCAGCGCGTGGCAGGCCTTCATAAGACCCTTGCGCCCGCGCGGATCGAGCATCGAGGACGCCTCATCCAAAATGAGCACGCGCGGCTCCATGGCGAGCACACCGGCAAGCGCCACGCGCTGCTTTTGTCCGCCTGAGAGAGCATGGGTCTCGTGGCGCTCAAAGCCCACCAGACCCACGGCCTTCAGCGCCTCGCGCACGCGCTGCGCGATCTGGGCCGATTCGACCCCTAAGTTCTCGGGACCAAACGCAACATCGTCCTCGACAAGCGTCGCCACAAGCTGGTCGTCGGGATTCTGGAACACCATGCCCGCAGTCGAGCGGATGTCGTAGACCAGCTCGGAATCGGACGCGTCCATGCCGTTGACGCGCACCGTTCCCGTATCGGGCTGCAGCAGCGCGTTCAAATGCTTGGCGAACGTCGACTTGCCCGACCCGTTTCCGCCGAGGATGCAGAAAAACTCGCCATCCTCGATGTTCAGATCGATGCCGTCGAGCGCTTTCGCAGTGCCGTCGTAGCTAAATGAGATGCCCCGACACTCAATCATGCGCGGCCTTTGACCTGGTCCTTTTTAGGCGTGATGAGGTTGGAGACTGCCTTATACACCGCCAGCGTCAACACCGAGTTGAGCACGGTCTTGATGAGGTTAAACGGCAGCACGGCAGGAACCATGAGCGGGGCGATCACATCGGCCGAGCCATACCAGAACCAAACTCCGATGGTCAGGTTCGCGACCATAGACAGCGCCGTAGCGGCAATGACGCCGAGCACCAGGCCAATCACGGCACCCTTATAGGTATGCATCTTCTGGTAGACGATAGCCGCAGGCAGAATATAGCCCAGCGTGGCAACCAAGTTCATAAGCGCGCCGACCCAGTCACCCGTGGTAAGCGCATGGATAACGATCGCCATAGCGGCAACAGCGGTGCCGGCACCAGGGCCATACGCAAATCCACACACCATCGCCGGCACCAGCGACGGGTCATACGTCAAAAACGGCGCCGAGGGAAGGATGGGCAGCTGCACATACATAAACAGTGCTCCCAAGGCGCACATCAACGCCATGGTAACGAGCTGTTTGGTGCTCCACCTATTCGTGTTCTCAAAATGGATATGCTGCGACTGTTCAGACATAAGATCACCTGCCTCTTTCATCCGGACTCTAACCGTTGGTACTGGAATCTCACCAGTTCAGCCGGTATGCGAACCAACGCACACACGGGTCGCGGACTCATCGGCTCGGTCACAGGCATCTCGCCTGCGCCACGGCGCCCCTTTGACACCGCCCGATTTACCGCCAGTGGGGAATTTCACCCCGCCCTGAAGACAAAGATTCAGTTGTTTTCTGTACGTAGTATATAACGCTTTGAGGAAAAATGCAACCCCCAATTTTGGACTTTACAAAAAAGAACGGATGTTCTATAATAAAAACCAAACCTTTGGGGAGGTGAAGCAATGCCCGCCAGACAGAAATCCTGCTGCTTTACGGGGCACCGGCCGGCAAAGCTGCCGTGGGGCTACCGGGAGGAGGACCCGCGCTGCGTCACGCTGAAGGCCCGTATTTCCGATGCGGTGACCCTGGCGTGGCAGGAGGGCTACCGCCATTTTATCTGTGGCATGGCGCAGGGCTGCGACCTCTATTTTTGCGAGGCTGTGCTGGTACTGCGGGAGCAGCACCCGGAGATTACGGTGGAGGCCGCGATTCCGTGTCCAACACAGGCTGACTCGTGGCCGGAAACGGAACGGCAGCGTTATCATCGTCTG
>USHZ01000153.1 GCA_900554595.1 uncultured Collinsella sp.
GGTTGACGGGCTCGCGGAAGAAGCTCGAGCCGGGCACGGCGCCCACGCCCACCTTAGACGCGAGATCCTCGCAGAAATCGAGGTCGCTGTCATAGCCAAACTCCGAGATGTCCATCATCACGTAGTAGGCGCCCTGCGGCACGTTGTGCTCAAGACCGATGCTATCGAGCCCCTGGCAGAACAGGTCGCGCTTGGCGGTGTAGAGGTCGAGGACCTCATCATAATAACTATCGTCGAAATTGAGGGCGGTGACGACGGCCTCCTGCAGGGGAGCGGCGGCGCCCACCGTGAGGAAGTCGTGGACCTTCTTGATGCGCTCGGTAATCTCGGCCGGAGCGATGGTGTAGCCCAGGCGCCAACCGGTGATAGAGTAGGTCTTGGACAGCGAGCTGCAGCTGATGGTGCGCTCGAACATGCCGGGCAGCGTGGCCATATAGACATGCTCGTGGGGCGCATAGACGATGTGCTCGTAGACCTCGTCGGTGATGCAGTAGGTGTCGTACTTCTTGCACAAGTCGGCAATAAAAGTGAGCTCCTCGCGCGTAAAGACCTTGCCGCAGGGGTTGGACGGGTTGCACAGGACGATTGCCTTGGGGTTGTTGTCGCGGAAGGCCGCCTCGAGGACCTCGCGATCGAAGTCGAACGTGGGCGGGTTGAGCGGCACATAGATGGGTTCAGCGCCCGAGAGAATCGTGTCGGCGCCGTAGTTCTCATAGAACGGCGAGAAGATGACGACCTTGTCTCCGGGGTTCGTAACCGTCATCATGGCGGCCATCATGGCCTCGGTGGAGCCGCATGTGACTACGATGTTCTCGTTGGGGTTGATCGGCATACCCATAAAGTGCTCCTGCTTGGCCGCGAGCGCCTCACGCATGGCCTGGGAGCCCCAAGTGATGGAGTACTGGTGATAGAGCGGCTCGGGGTCGGTCGCAATGGCGCTGAGGCTCTCGAGCAGCTGCGCCGGAGGATCGAAGTCGGGGAAGCCCTGCGAGAGGTTGACGGCACCGTACTTGTTGGAGATGCGCGTCATGCGGCGGATGACCGAATCGGTAAACGTTGCCGTGCGATTGGAGAGTTCTTTCATGCTGGTCCTTTCGAGCATTTGCAGTGGGGCAAGTTTACTCCTATGAAACCGGTGGGAATTGCTCGAAACGCGCTCGAAAAACGCTTTTCAAAATTCTTGAAAATTGGGGCTTGCATCGCGTGGCGTTCCTTGCAATAATAGTCGAGCGCGAAGCGCACAGGACACGGTGGGTGTAGCTCAGTTGGCTAGAGCGACGGGTTGTGGTCCCGTAGGTCGAGGGTTCGAGTCCCTTTACCCACCCCAGTTCTTGCTTCGTGTTGATATCGGGTCGTTAGCTCAGTTGGTAGAGCAGGGGACTCTTAATCCCAAGGTCCAGGGTTCGAACCCCTGACGGCCCACCAAAGTATGTTAAAGCGACTGGCTTCGGCTGGTCGCTTTTTTATTGACCTCGCATGGGGTCGAACCCGAAAGGGCACAGACGCTTTACAAGTCGAGCCTGCCCTGGGAGTCGGTGAATCCGTCTGTGCCCTCCTTGAGCTTTTTCTCGTCTGCTTTCACGCGACGTTCGAGCTTCTTTGTATCCTCGGCAGGCGGTAGATTCTCAGGGACAATTCCACGGTCGATGAGGCTACCACGCACGCTTGTGTTGTTCTCGATGTGCTCTTGCTTGATCTGGTCCAGGCCGTACAGATCGTGTTCCTCGGCGTTGAAGGCCGTCATCGAGTTCGTAAGGTCCTTTGCTTTGATGAGAACATCGGCTAACCTGTCCGCCAATGCCGCGCTCTTGGGCGCACCAAGCTGCCGCTTCATGTCCGCCGTGCTTCTGCCGCCGAATAACGCCTCATCGCCCTTCGACTTGATGATTGCGAATCCTTTGGAGTCCACGCCTCGTTTGAACGCAATGCCCGAGAGCTGTTTCTCTGAATCGGATAGCGAGTGGCGCGCCTGCAAGCGCTGAATCTCTGCGAAGCGCTGCTCTATGAGCTCCTGACGGCGTGTCTGCACGGCGAAGTACGCCTGTGCGAGCGCGATTTCGGGCTTGTTTGGGTCTCCGTTTTGGGCAATTAAATAGCATGCGTAGCGTGTCAGCTTGTAGTCTTTTACGGCTCGTTTGGCGATGCCGGCATCTACCATTTTGCTGGCCTCAGCAAAATGGGCGGCAACAGGCATTTTATTGGTGTCACATGATGCCATGGATCTCTTAACCGCAGTCTCAAAATTACGCCATTGGGTGTATCCGAGGGGCTTCATTAAATCGCGTGCGAGCCAATACTCAACGCCGTCTTCTACATGGGCGTAGCTGTCAAGTTCGACACGCCATTTCTCGATATCCCTGCTGTCCATATCTCTTCCTTTCTGTTCGTTTGTCTACGTGGACTATGCCGACTCCGTATTCAGAATGAGTATATTTGCCCGCGCGGACACGAATGGGCCCCGTGTCGCTTTGAGCTCACGGGACCCATTAATATCGAGAAGTTGTGTTCTGCTCTAGAGGGGTGCTCAGCTTAGTCCGCTCGATAGTGCGAACCCATACTTTTGGTCCGTCTGCGCATGGCTTTGACCATCTCGGTTGCAAGCTTTATTTGCGATTGCAGGCGAGCGAGGGCTGCGACTTCGCTGTCACGGGCGTGTGGCTTGCTCAGCGCCGTTGTCTCGTCTTGCAGGCTTTCAAGCTGTTGCAGAGCCTTGGATAGGCCCGTCTCGGTGCGGTTGATCATGCAATAGGTACTCATCGTGTGCTTAAGGCTGCGTGTCAGGCTTTCGGCATCTGTTGTGGCAATGCCGTACTGGGGGAGGGCGATATCCGCCTTCAGGGCTGCCTCAGGTGCATTCTGTGCTGCCTGGGCTGCCGATGCGCCCGCGATGCGCCCGAATACGATGCCATTGGCACTCGATAAGCCGCCGATGCGGTCGGCCCCGTGCATGCCGCCTGTTGCCTCACCGCAGGCGTAGAGGCCCTCAACGCCCGTGTACGCGGTCTTGTCGATTTTGATACCGCCGTTGGCGGCGTGGGCATACATCGCCACGCGCATCTCGTCGGTCGGCGCGATGCCGTGCTCGTCTTGTAGCCAGGTGGCAAAGGTCTGCACAAACTCAGGGACGTCCTCGCGGGGGAAGTCGTAGTGGAGCGCCAGGCCCTCTGCACCCGCTTGATCGATGGCAAGATCGA
This sequence comes from uncultured Collinsella sp., assembly GCA_900554595.1. Lineage (GTDB taxonomy): Bacteria > Actinomycetota > Coriobacteriia > Coriobacteriales > Coriobacteriaceae > Collinsella. Next base: position 3,195 of record USHZ01000153.1, read on the forward strand.
TGGCGCGGGAGGCCAAGCGCGAGGTGAATGGACCATATTCAGAGCGTTGCTCGAGCAGATTGTCCAGCTTGCCGTCGGCAATATCGACCGGTTGGTCAAATGTGACGTAGCGCCAGGTCTTCTCGTTAAAGACCAGGTTGCGCTTGGGCTCGATGAAGCCGGGCATCATTTGCATGAACTCTATATTCGTAAGGGACGCACCGTGCGATTGTGCGATGGCCTGCGAGGAGCTGAGCACGTCGGCGGAAGTGAGGCTGCGCTCGAATAGGCCACCCGTACCGCCCGCAGCGATGATAATGGCCTTGGCTGCCATAGGTATGAGATGCTTGTTTGCGCGGTCATAGAGCACGGCGCCGGTGATCCTGCCGTTCGAGTCCTCAACAAGGTCTATAAGCTCGTGGCGGGGGAGCAGGCGAATGCCGAGCAACTCGATCTGGGCCGTACACGCGTCCTCAAGGGGCTTGCGGGTGAGGCCGCGCCATTTGCGTGTCTTATGGTCAAAGCAGGGGATAAATTGCTTTTGCTGGGCGCTCTCGGCGCTTTGCGGACGCTGGAGCTCAACACCCAGATCCTGCTCGAGCCATTGGATGGCCTGAGGAATACCGTGGACGAACGTCTGGACGAGCTCGGGGTCGGCAACGCCGCCACCGACGGTCTGGATGGTATCGATGAGGTCCTGTTCGTCGTCTTCGTCGACGGGGCCAATAAGGCCGAGACCCCAGGTTCCCGGGAAAAAGCTCGATCCGCTCATAGTCTTGCCGGCGCTTGCTATGGCAACGGTCGCGCCCGCGCGCGCCGCTTCGATGGCGGCGCAAAGGCCCGCAATGCCAGATCCAATTACCAGTACGTCAGTTGATTCCATCGGATTCCTTTCTCGTCCGGCGCATTGTCGCACGGGTGGTCGGTAATGGGGCCGCAAAGACTCGGCAAATCGGTAAAGGGCAATTATGGCAGGTGGGCGTCATGGACGCTCTGACGCTCCATCTCATCACATCTCGTATTTCGCCCCAACTGATATATCGGCATTGGCTACCCTGCGACAGTGCAAACAAAAAGAGCCGCTACCCGGGTGGGTAGCGGCTCCAAAGCTCAACTATATGAGCATCGCGCGGGCGCGATTAAGCCTTGAGGGCCTCCTCGACGGCGACAGCGCAGGCGACGGTGGCACCGACCATGGGGTTGTTGCCCATGCCGATGAGACCCATCATGTCGACGTGCGCAGGCACGGAGGAAGAACCGGCGAACTGGGCGTCGGAGTGCATACGGCCCATGGTGTCGGTCATGCCGT
>USHZ01000154.1 GCA_900554595.1 uncultured Collinsella sp.
ACCTTCGGCCTCTCGGTCAGCTCTCCGTAACAGCCGTTCTATAGTAACCAAACAGTCGAGGATGGGCAAGGGGGATTTTCAAATTGCCCAGCAGCCTTTCCTCCTTGCAAGCTTCGCCTACCCCAGCGAGCGGTTGAGGGAGCCGAGTTCGTCGTTGCCCATGGTGCGCCACATTTGATAGATACAGCCGCGCGCCAAGAAAAAGAAACCGTTATCGACGAGTTGCACGGCGGCATCCGCGAGCTGATTGGTCACGGCGGGTACCGGTGGCAGCTCAAGACCTGCCTTGTGGATGGTCTCGACAGCCTCCTCAAATGTGGGCGGTTTGATGACGCCCATCTCGTTCATAAGACCCTGCATTTCCTCCTGCGCACTGCCGCCCGACTCCTCGCCGCGCGGAACCAGGCGATAACATGCCAGCGCCAGCTCGAGCTGGTCACAGTTCCAATAGGCAAACGCCAGGCGATAGAACAGGTAACCGATCGAAGGCCGGTCGCTGGCGATGCGCAGGCCGTGGCGCGCTACCTCGATAATCTCGTCATAGCGCTCCAGGCGTGCTAGCACGTTGATCAGGGCAAAGTGAGACTGCATGGACGAGCGCGCCAAATCGTAGAGACGACGCACCTCGGGCAGCGCACGCTCAAAGTCCTCTTGTTCGGCGTAAAAGCTGCAGATCTCGTGCTGGGCAAAATACAGCGCATCGGGGGCGCGAAGGATACGCACGGAACGGTCCTCCTCCATCACCGGCAGCACCATGCGCACCAACTGGTTATCGCAGAACTGGGTCTGCACCGGGCCCGTCGCCAAAAGCTCAGCAACAGTACACTTGGCTTCCAGCTCCTCGACAAGGCGAGAAAAGCCCTCGAAAGCACCAGCTCGGTCAACTTTGGATTGCTCGCGCAGCTCGACGACGCGGGCGACATACGGATCGTTGTCCTCCTCCATGACCTCAAGCTCGTCAGCCGTATCAGCGAGCAGTAAATCGCGAAGCGCAGGCGGCAATGGACGATGGTCATCGCGTGGTCGGGCGTGAACCTCTGCAGGCTCAATCATGTCCGGCGCATCTGCCTCATATGCCTCGAGCAAATGCTTGCAGGGCATGTCATCCATATCCATGCTCTCAAGATCCTTGGCGACAGAAACGCAATCGGCCAGATAAGCCGCACGGCCAAAGGAATACGTTTCAACAACGCGCTCGCCCTGCTCGCCGTCGGGAGCCGCAATCTGCACGTAGCAGCGCGTGATGCGAGCACCCGAAGCAAAGCAAGCCGCCGCGAGGGTAAGCGCGATACGGGCATCATGCTCAGTGGCCCATGCTGCGCGCTTAGGCTCATCTACCTCGCGCCAGGCGTCATCTTGAGCATCGTATTCGCGCTGCGGCATAGCATCGACAACCGTGCGGCCAAAACGCACCAGCATGATGCCCTCGGCGATGTTCGCTCGATAGGTGTAGTCGAGTCGCGTGACAACGTTGAGCGCTTCTACGATACGTGCAAAGCGGGTGCGAACGTCCCACTCGCCACCCGGCTGGCACGCAACCGTCCCCGGCTTGGCCCACGGGTTGTCATTCGACAGCGTTTCGAGCAGGCGAGGAACGTCGTTTGTCGTCTTGCTGATATGCCATAGGTCAAAGAGCGAGCAGCCCTCAAAGCTTGGCGACGAGACAACGGGGCCCAACCCTGCCCCAATACGCTCAAGAATGCCCGATAGGCGGTTCAGGCGGCACTCGACGGCTAACAGGGTATCGATCTCGTCCTGATCAAGCAGGCTACGGTCAAAATTGAGATAGAAGAGCCTCGAGCGATCGATGCGCGCCAGGCTCATTTCGGTTTTGGCCGCGATGGTGCGCAGACGAGGCAGATTAACTTCGCCCATCAAAGCGGCGGCATAACGCTCAATGCCGCTTGGATTATCTGTATGGTCAATGCGGTAGAGCAACGTTTCGATTGCATCGGGCAGCGGCGTGGAATCAAAACCCAGCAGTACCTCAACCGGCTCGGGGAGTTTTACAAGTTTGATCTTGTCGACGGCATTTTTCATGCCCTCGTCAAGGCCGTCACCGCCTGCCGTGCCTGAGACAGCGTTTTCAGAATCGGCGAATATCACGTAGCGCAAGAACATCGAGGCCATGAACTCGCCGTAGCGAAGGCTGCGCGTCGAATTCCACGTCTCGCGATCGGATTGTTCGCGCATGGTGCCTTCGGGAGAGCCGATGACTCGCGCCCGGGAGCGCATTGTCCCATCGGTACCCCTGACCGCAATCTCACCGATGTTGGAATCGGACTCGTCAAGAATCAGTTGCATGTCGGGATCGTCGGGCAGTGACGCCTCGTTAACGGGACGGTCCACCTTATAGACCTCACCCGAAACGCTCACGTAGCCCAAAAGCGACACATGGCTTTTGCCGACGAATTCAACGACATAGCATGATTCATGCGGGTCCTCGCCAAAGAGCTTCCAAACCACGCCATACGAGCGTCCCGCAGGCTGCTCGGGCATGGCCGGAAAGCGCTTTTTGGGATCGAGAAACCTGAGCTTGTATGTCGGACGCTCTGCCACGAAATATCACCCTGATCGGTCGTCTAAAGAAAGAGCGCGCCACTGGCTCACCAAGGCGCATATTCGAAATCTTACACGAGTCGATGAGAAATAGTCCCCTTTGACCGAGGTTCGAATCCATGCTGCGTCCGCCTAAAAGAAAAGCCCCCGTTGCCGGGAGCTTTAATCTCAAATGGTGCGGCGTATAGGATTCCGCGCATCCGCTGCGCGGATCCGCACCGGCTTCGCCCGCCTGCCGGCGGACTCGCCCGCTCGCTACGGACGCTCCGCGTCCGCTTCACGCTCGCGCCTCGACCGAGGTTCGAATCCATGCAGTGTTTACGTAAAAGAAAAGCCCCCGTTGCCGGAGGCTTTCAATTTCAATTGGTGCGGCGTATAGGATTCGAACCTATGACGTTCTGATTCGTAGTCAGACCCTCTATCCAGCTGAGGTAACGCCGCAGCGCAAGACATATAAAACCACTTTAGTTCGTTAGAGTCAAGCAAGATCTCAAACTTTTTTCGCGCGGGCTTCAATTTGTCACGCTGTGCCACAAGCATCAGCGCTTCTCGTGCGATCGATTGGCTTTTCGATCACATCGAACCCGACGCCAAGCTCCCCCAGAAGCGACCGCACCCGCTGGGCACAGTCGTAATCTGCAAACGAGATGCTCAGCATTCGGGCCACCTGATTTGAAGTTCCAACGCCATAGAAGCTCTCAAGGACGACAAGCCCCTCGTGCGCCACAAAGGTCTCGACCACATGCGGCGACTCCTCATAGCACCATTGCGTCAATGGTCCCTCGCTCGTCTGCCGAACCACCAAGCCACCCATACCCGACGGCTCGCACGTTATCAGCAGGTGCTCCCCGCCCTCATCGCTCTGGAACAAAACAACCCGCTCGTCGAACAGCTCCATCACATCCCCTTTCTCTTGCTTTTAGTTAGCAAAAGCATAGCAGGTAGATACATTTATACAGAACGTCTGTTCGTGTGTTTTCTATCGAGCTGTCCGCACGGCATGGTATAGCCGCACAAAAAAAGGGCGCCCCCAAAAGGAGCGCCCTCGCAAATCGCCTATGCAGCTAGTTTACGCGACCGGCTCAATCTTCTCGAGACCGCCCATGTAGGGACGCAGAACCTCGGGGATCGTGATGGTGCCGTCGGCGTTCTGGTAGTTCTCCAGAATGGCGGCCATGGTACGACCAGCCGGCAGGCCGGAACCGTTAAGGGTGTGCAGGTAGCGCGAACCCTTGAAGTTCTCGGGGTCGCGATACTTGATGTTGGCACGACGGGCCTGGAAGTCGCCGCAATTGGAGCAGGAGCTGATCTCCTTGTAGGCGTTGTAGCTCGGCAGCCAAACCTCGATGTCGTAGGTCTGACGGGCAGAGAAGCCCAGGTCGCCGGTGCACAGGCTAATCACGCGATACGGCAGGCCCAGCTGCTGCAGCAGGTACTCGGCCTCGGCGGTCATGCTCTCGAGCTCCTCGTCGGACTCCTCCGGCTTGGCAAACTTAACCATCTCGACCTTGTCGAACTCGTGCTGGCGAATGATGCCGCGGGTGTCGCGACCGGCGGAACCGGCCTCCTCGCGGAAGCAGGGGGTGAAGGCAGTGTAGCGACGCGGCAGGGTGTCGGCATCGAGAACCTCGCCGGCGTGCAGGTTGGTAAGCACGACCTCGGCGGTAGGGATCAGGAAGTTGTCGCCCGAGACGTGATAGGCGTCGTCCTCGAACTTGGGCAGCTGGCCCGTACCGAACATGGTCTGACGCTTGACGACGATGGGCGGCCACCACTCCTTGAAGCCACGGCTCGTGTGCGTGTCCAGGAAGAAGTTGATAAGGGCGCGCTCCAGGCGGGCGCCGGCGCCACCGAGAACGGTGAAGCGGCTGCCGGAGAGCTTGTTGCCGCGCTCGAAGTCGAGGA
>USHZ01000155.1 GCA_900554595.1 uncultured Collinsella sp.
ACGCCATGGGTCAGGCCCACGACCTGCCGCAGATCAACATCTTCGACGAGCACGCGGTGGTCGTCGAGGGCTACGGTGAGTTTACCGGCATGAACCGCGACGAGTGCCGCGAGGCCGTCATCAAGTGGTTCGAGGAGCACGGTCTGCTCGATCACGTCGAAGAGCTCGATCACTCCGTCATGCACTGCTACCGTTGCGACTCCGCCCTGGAGCCGTGGCTGTCCGAGCAGTGGTTTGTGGCCGTCGACAAGCTCAAGGGGCCGGCGCTCGACGCCGTCAACTCCGGCAAGGTCACCTTCCACCCTGCGCGCTGGACGCAGACCTACACCACCTGGATGGAGAACCTCAAGGACTGGTGCATCAGCCGTCAGCTGTGGTGGGGCCACCGCATTCCCGTGTTCTACTGCGAGGACTGCGGATGGGAGGACGCCCTGACCGAGGACACCGACGTGTGCCCCAAGTGCGGCGGCCGTCACGTGCATCAGGACGAGAACGTGCTGGACACCTGGTTTAGCTCGCAGTTGTGGACCTTCGCCACGCAGGGCTGGCCGCAAAAGCCGGAGCTGCTCGAGGGTCATCACCCCACGACGGCGCTGGTCACCGCACGCGACATCATCGCGCTGTGGGTCGCCCGTATGGTCATGAGCTCGCTGTATTTCTTGGACGAGGTGCCGTTTAAGGACGTCGTCATCTACCCGACGATTCTGGCCAAGGACGGCAGCCGCATGTCTAAGTCCAAGGGCAACGGTGTTGACCCCATGGACCTCATTGGCATGTACGGCGCCGACGCCATGCGCTACAACCTGCTCACGCTGTGCACCAACAATCAGGACGTCAAGTTTGACGCGAACATCGACAAGAAGACCAAGAAGCTCATCGACAGCCCGCGTACCGACCAGGCCAAGAGCTTTGTGACCAAGATCTGGAACGCCAGCCGCTTCCTGCTCATGAACATGGAAGGCTACACGCCCGGCGAGCCCGTCGTGGAGACGCCGGCCGACGCCTGGATGTTCAGCCGCCTGGCCAAGGCCGTCAAGATGGTCACCGAGGGCATCGAGAACTACACCTTTGGAGACATGGCCCGCGGCGTGCAGCAGTTCTTCTGGAACGAGGTCTGCGACTGGTACGTCGAGGTCACCAAGGCCCGCCTGAAGGGCGAGGGCCGTCTGCAGGCTCAGCGCAACCTGATCTTTGTGCTCGACACCTCCATTCGCCTTATGCACCCGCTTATGCCGTTTGTCACCGAGGAGATTTGGGACAACATGCCGGCGAGCGTGCTCGACCTGGATGTCGAGGGCAACGTGGACCGCGCCGAGGCGCTTATGATCGCCAAGTGGCCCGAGCCCGTCGACTACGCCAAGTACGTCGACGAGGATGCTGAGCGCGCGTTTGAGCTGTGCCGCACTGTCGTTTCCGCTGCTCGCGCCACGCGTTCGCGCTACCGCTTGAGCCCCAAGGCCGAGCTCGACGTGGTCGTGCGCGCCGGTGCCGAGGACATCGAGAAGCTCGAGAGCCTGCGCTCCACGATTGAGCCGCTGGCGAACACCGCCTCGCTGGTCATGGGCACTGACGTTGAGAAGCCGGCCGCGAGCATTGCCGTGGTCGACAGCGGCGTCGAGGTCTTTGTGGTGCTCGAGGGCAAGGTTGACCTTTCGGCCGAGAAGGCGCGCCTGGAGAAGGAGATTGCCGCGGCCCAGAAGGAGCTCGCCGGCTGCGAGAAGACGCTGGCCAACGAGGGCTTTGTGGCTAAGGCCGCGCCCGCGGTGGTCCAGAAGAAGAGGGACCGTGCAGCTGAGCTCAAGGAGATCCTTGCGGCGCTGACTGCTCAGGTTGCTGACTTCTCGTAAGGTTTACTCGGGGGCGCGTCCCGATGCTTTGCTCTCCGCTGCGGACAGTCCTGCGCAAGACGGACAGCACATTAAGTGCTGTTCTTTGCGTGCGGAACTTGCGGCGAGCAAAGCATCGGGCCGCTCCTAGTTCGTTTACGTGGTCATTTGCATCTGGTTGGTCAGGGCCACTGGGTTGTGGCCTTGATCTTGCTGCAAAGCGGTGTTTGGCTGAAATTGTGAATGGGAGGGGCTCGTTGTTTGTTCGGGCCTCTTTTTATGTTGAGGGGACTTTGGGTTATGGCTAAGCGTTCTGGGTCGTATGTCGTTCCTTTCTCGTTTGAGTTGCTTTCGTTTGGCGAGGCTGTGGGACTTGCTGCTGATACGGGGCGGATTTCTGGGGATGCTGGTCCGTTGTTGGAGACTGTCATCGATATGCTCGATGAGCTGGGGCGTCCGGACGAGTATTTCGATTGCATTCAGGTTGCCGGTACCAATGGCAAGACTTCGACCACTCGTTTTTCGGCTGCCATCCTTCGCGGTGAGGGGTTAAAGACCGCACTGTATACGTCGCCGCAGCTTGTGCACTATCCCGAGCGCATGGAGGTCGATGGGCGCGTTGTGAGCGATGAGGCGTTTGCCCGTGGTGTTTCCGCCGCTGTTGAGGCGGGACATCGCGTGAATGCGCGCCGTGTGGCGGCGGGGGAGCGTGCCTATACCATCACGCCGTTTGACCTTCTGACGGCTGCCGCACTGGTGGTGTTTGCCGAGGCTGCGTTGGACGTTGCCGTGCTCGAGGTTGGCATGGGCGGGCGCTGGGACGCCACGAGTGCGACCGATCCCGTCGCCGTTGCCATTACGGGTATCGGACTCGACCATACACGCATTTTGGGCGACACGTTCGAGGCCATTGCGGGGGAGAAGGCTGCGGTCATTAAGCCCGGGCGCTTGGTTGTTTTGGGCGAGGGAACGCACGAAGCGAGCGTTCAGCGCGTGATGGATGCCCGTTGTCGCGAGTGCGGCGTTGTGCCGCTCGTGGTGAGCCACGCCACGACTAAGGTGCCGGCGCATGTGGGCGATACGGTTGAGTTTAGCTGCACCACGCCGCGCGCGATCTATACGTCGAGTATGGTCAAGCCGGCGTATCAGCCGCAGAATGCCGCGTGCGCGATTATGCTCTGCGAAGGGTATCTGGGCCGCGAGCTCGACCATGAGGCGCTCGACGCTTCGCTTATGGGCTGCCCCACGCCGGGTCGCTTTGATGTGCTGGGGACCGATCCGCTCAAGCTGATCGACGCTTGCCATAACCCCCAGAGCTGCGAGAACTTTGTGAGCGCGCTGGACGAGATCGACCCGTGCGTGGAGAATCGCCCCACGCTGCTGTGTGCCGCGCTGGCCGACAAGGACGTGGCGGGTATCGTCGATGTGCTGATTCCGGCCTTCCCGCGCGTGGTCGTGACACAGACCGATTCTGACCGCGCCCTGCCGGCGGAGGAGCTCGCCGCCCTCGTTGATGCCGATAAGCTCGCGGGCGTATACCCGAGCGTGCCCGAGGCCCTCGCTGCCTTCGATGCCGCGGGCGAGTCCTTCGTGGCAGCCGGCACCATCACCCTAGCCGGCGAAGTAGCGGGCCTGCTCCGTTAACCCATCCCCTCATCAGTTGCGGTGAAATACGGACTGTTTTTCAAGCCAGAAGCCTCAAACAGTCCGTATATCACCGCAACTCAAAAGCAGTCAATTTGGGACGGGGCTTTTTTGGCTGCCCTGCGCCCCGAGTTGACTCGCTTGCCACGAAATGGGCCTATCTACTACGTTTTAGCGAATACCCCCGACCACACCGAGAATCGCAAAATGAAAACCGCAGGTAGACAGCTTGCGGGTTTTGCGAAAACCCAGTTATGGTCGACCCATGCGGGTTAAACGTAGTAGATAGCCCGTTTTCGTGGCGCGACGTTAGCGGAATGTGTCAACGGGGCTGTCCCTTTGGCACATTGGCTAGTCTAGGCGGACCGGATCGTGGGGGTAGGCGTTGAGAATCTCGACGCCGGACTCGGTGACCAGGGCCAAGTCCTCGATGCGGACGCCGGTGCGACCGGGGAGGTAGATGCCCGGTTCAATGGAGAACGTCATGCCTGGCTCTACGACCTGCTCGTTGACCAGCGAGACATCGCCCGGCTCGTGGTCCTGCAGGCCGATTGAGTGGCCCAGGCGATGTGTAAAGTATTTGCCATAGCCTGCGTCCTCAATCACTTCGCGTGCGGCACGGTCCAGGTCGCACATGCGCACGCCCGGTGCGATGAGAGCCTCGGCGGCCTCGTTGGCGCGGCGCACGATGTCGTAGACGTGCGCGGTCTCCTCGTCCGGCTCGTCCCAAAAGAACGTGCGTGTCATGTCCGAGCAGTAGTTGCGATGCCGCCCGCCAATGTCGAACAGCACCACGTCGCCATGCTTGAGCACGGTATCGTCGGGCTCGTGATGCGGGTCGCCGGCGTTGGCGCCAAAGCTCACGATCGGAGGAAAGCTAAAGCCCTCGCAGCCGTGCTTGCGGTACAGGCCGAGCATCTGGTCGGCGATTTCGCGCTCCGTCACGCCCTCGT
>USHZ01000156.1 GCA_900554595.1 uncultured Collinsella sp.
TTGTTTTCGGCAGCAGGATTATCGCCCGGCTCATCCGCCGGCGTGGCAACGGCATTCCAATCGGGTTCCGCAGGCGTCGCCTCGGGCGCAGGGGCAGGTGCCGGAGCAGGCGCCGGCGCGGGTGCCGGGGCAGGTGCCGGAGCAGGTGCAGGCGCGGGTGCCGGGGCAGGTGCAGCGCCAGTGGCGGCCGTGGGATTGAACCCCGCAGGAGCAGGCTTCTTCTCACCCGGGAGCACAAACGTCAGGACATCATCGGTATCCTCATCGGCCCACCCGCTGGCATGGCGCGCGGCCCAGTAGCCAACGGCACGATATTTGAGCATCGTGCCAAACACATTCAGGAACACGGTGACAAAGGCGATGATCATCAGGAACAGGATGAGCGTAATGCCGCCACCCTCGATGATTGCCTCAAGACCCGAAGGACGAGAATAGTAGCCGTAGTAGCCATAGCTGCTAATGCCCAGCGCGGCAACAAAACCAAAGATGGCGGTGAAAATCCAGGTGATGATATTGGAAACAATGCCCGTCAAAAACTCGGGGAGAATCGATGCGCAGAACAACTTGCCCAGGTTGGCCTTATAGGACTTCCAAACCTTCTCGAGCGAAAACGCGCTTTCCACGCGGCCGGCGACTGCAAAGTGCATCACAGCGGCATCGCCAAACATCTTAAAGAAGATGCCCAACACCGCCGATACGATCATGGCAAAGACAAGCAGACCCATCGACCCGATGAGTGCGCCCTCGAGGCCGCTCGAACCGAAGTAATAGTACGAACCGACAGCACCGATCACAGCGCTCTCAAGCACCGAGAACACCACGCCAATCACTGGAATAATGGCCACGAACCCGAGCACGTTCGTAATGACAGACGAGAAGATGCCCAGTCCAAAGGAGGTCGAGCGCAGCAGCGGACGCTCCATGCCGTTATCGTCCTTGAGCGACAGGTCGCGACCCCACTCGATAGCAAAGCCAGCGCCGCACACGCTTGCCACGTAAGCGAGCAAAAAGCCAATGGCCGCCGCGATGCCACCGATAACGGGGATAAACAGCACCAGCACCGACACGACGCAGATCAGCGCCGGCAAAAAGGCAATCTGACATACGCGAACCAGGGCGCCGGGAACCTTAATCATGTCGTTGAAGGCCTGCGCCATGCAGCCCTTGGGCACGCTCATAGCCGGCTGGGGCGCAACGAACGGCTGCGGCTGCGGTTGGGCAAACGGCTGACCCTGCGGCTGAGGTTGAGCTTGCGGAGCGGGGCCGGCGGCCTTGACCTCGGTATTAGGGGCACCGCACACGCCGCAGAACTTGTCGTTATCGCCCATGGGGGCGCCACACTGCGAACAGAACATCGAAATCATCCCTTCGTATCTAGAGCGAATCACCTGGATCGCAAACGATGTCTTTGGCAACATTATCGCCCAATGTGGGGACAAATACCCCAAGATGACCGATTTGCAACGTAGGCGGCTTTATTCAATGATTCGAAGGGTATATCCGCGCTAGTTCGTGCCGCGGAAGCCCTTGCCCACAATCTCGGAGCTGTCAACGATCGTGATAAACGCATTCGGATCGATATCGCGGGTATAGCGGCGCAGTTGTACTGCCTCGCGACGGCTCAGCACGCTCATAATCACCGTGACGCACTTGCCCGAGAAGGCGCCGTAACCACGGCTGATTGTTGCTGTGCGGTTGAGATGCTTGACGATAAACTCCTCGACTTTGCGCGGTTCGGCGCAAATAATCGTACAGACCTTACGAAGGTGAATGCTCTCGATGGCCTTATCGACCACGAGCGTCTTGGCAAACAGGCCAAGTACGCAGTACAGGCCGACGCGCGGGCCATACAGGAAAGCCGCGACGGTCACGATGCCGATATCGACCAGCAACAAGGCGCGTCCGATCTCGAGCGTCGTACGACGTTTGAGGATCATGGCAAGAATGTCCGTGCCACCCGTCGAGGCGCCGATGTCAAAGACAATAGCGCTGCCGAGCGCCGGCAAGATGACGGCAAAGCACAGGTCGAGCCACATATCGCCCGTCATCGAAACATCCGTCGGAATGAAGAGCTCAAACAGCGAGACGTAGGCCGAAAGCGCAAACGAGGCAAAGACGCTCCAAAGGATTGCCTTGCGCTCCAAAAAGATAAAACCCAGGATGACCAGGACCGCATTGATGATCCACATAAAGACGCCGACGGGCAGGGTCGGGAACAGCGTGGAAAGAATGACCGACACGCCCGAGGTGCCGCCGAAGGCAAAGTGATTGGGGGTTTTAAAGGCAACGATGGCGAACGCCGTGAGGATCAGGCCCAGGTTGAGCTCGGCAAAAAAGCGCGGAAAGCCTGGCTCCTGGCTACGCTTGCGGCCGGCGCGCTCGCCTTGCTCAATAACATCGCGATCGACCACGCGCTCCATCGGCACCACCGGAGGACGATGCACCTCCTCGGCAGCACGCGACGCCGCCTCTGCCGCAGCGGCCTCAATCGCCCATGCCTTGCTTTCGGTCTCGTGTTCGTCGGCCATTACGGCAACCCCTCGTTAACAATTTGGAAACAATGCGCCCATTAGGGTAACGCGGAACGTGGCGATTGCAACCCTTAGTTAGACGAGCGGTATGACTACATCGGGAGCGTACAAAAACGGCCGGCCGCGCTTTTGCATGCGCGACCGGCCGTTTGACGTTTACGCAGATAAAACCCGCCAAAATAAACATCCCTTTTTGGTAGGTTACTCGTGCTGGTTGGTGCGGTGCTCGTACTCCTCGGGGGTGATGACATCCTCGATGCGCAGGTTGACGCCTGCCACCTCAAGGCCGGTCATCGCGGCCAGACGCTCGGTGACACGCGCCTTAACGTCGTCAAAGATCGCAGGCGCATAGGCGCCGTACTCGATGATGACCGAGATGTTGACGACCACGCGGTTGTCGTCGGTGACCTCGACCGTCACGCCCTTGGTCAGGTTCTCGGCACCAAACTGCTCCTGCACAAAGTGCATGAGGTTGCCCTTCATGCCCAGAACGTGCGGCACCTCGCGGGTGGCCATGGCGACGATTTTCTCGATCACGCCGTTGGAATAGGTCAGCGAGTCCTCGGACTCGTCCGCCTCCTCGTCCATCTCCTCGTTGTCCTCGTCCGCATCGGACTCGGCCTCGACGAGCGCCTCGTCCTCGAGCGTTACATCCTCCGCCTCGGCGGCGACGACCTCGTTCGCCTCGAGCTCGGTATCGGCCACATCGACCTTCGTGTTAAAAGCCATGGTTCCTCCTTATGCCTGCCGCGAGTGCGACAGTCGAATACGTATTAGCGGCCGCTAAACAGGCGGCCGAAGAAGTTGACGATACCGTTCTCGCCGTCGCGAATCTGGCCGATCACGGCGCCGATCAGCACAAAGAATGCGATGACGAGCGTGTCCCACAGGCCCAACGTAAGTACCAGCACGGCGAGGATAAAGCCTGCCACGGCGCCGAGCGTAGTGTTGGGGTGGCGCACGGCGTAGCTCCAGATAGCAGCGCCCGTACCTTTGATGAGACCCATGGCCTCGTCAAAGTCGTTGGCGGCGCTGTCGTGCTGCTCGCCGGCCTCGGGCTTGGTGTCGGCGGACTCGCCTGCCGGCGTAGCGTTCTGGTCGATCGACAGGCGCGGCGTGCGGGCGGTCTTGTCTTGGTTGGTATCACTCACCGGAAACCTCCACGGTCTGGACGGTAGTCTTGGACGGCAAAAAACGGACGCGCGCGGTCGTGCCCGGCGTGCCGAGCATGGTGTCGCAGGCCTTCTCGATGCGCTGCTGCATCGCGGTGGCAAGAGCGGCGACGTCTTTATCATCGAGCGCGATAGCCTCGACCTTAAAACGAACGCGCGACTCGTCGGAGCCTTGAACGCGCGCCTCGATATGCTCAACCATCACGCGATCATCGCACTCCGCCGCGGCACGGGCGCACGAGGAAAGCGCTGCGAGCGTAACCTCGATATTGCGCTCCCCCGCCGGATGCACGCAGGACGGCTCGCGACGCGCGAACATCAGGCGGAAAAAACCGATGAGCACGCCAAGTGCCACGATGGCGGCGCACGCCGTAACGACGACGCGAGGCATGGTGTCACGCAACAGCAACATAAAGCGATACGTATACGGTCCCCAGAACTGGCAGACAAGCGTACCCAGCGCCACGATGGCGGCGGCAAGATACACGATCGCTAGGGCTCGTTTGAGTACGCGCACGCGCGCTCCCTTCAGGTTTCGGTCCACAGAATGCAAAACGATTCGCATCATTATAAAAGAGCCGGGTCCGGTGCCTC
>USHZ01000157.1 GCA_900554595.1 uncultured Collinsella sp.
GCTTGAGCCGATCGGTCCATACGGCCATGACACTCGCGCTGGTGGGCGGCATTGTCATTTCCATTCTGGGCATGGTGTTTGTCGAGCCGATGCTTGTGCTGATGAATACACCGCATGAGCTGCTGGCCGAGGGTGTGGCGTATGCTCGTTGCTACTTTGCCGCCATGTTTGCGGCGCTGCTGCTCAATATGGGGACGGCGCTGTTGCGCGCCGTGGGCGACACGCGCGGTCCGGCGGTCATTATTGCCTCCGGCTGCTTCGTCAACGTGGCATTCGACATTCTCTTTGTCGCCGTGCTGCACATGGAAGCACTGGGCTGCGGTATCGCGGTGGCGCTGACTATCTGCACCAATGCCACGATGATTGTGATCCGCATGATGCGCGCTCCGGGGGCGTGGCGTCTTTCGCTCTCAAAGCTCGGTATTGACCCCGGTATCTGCAAGAGCATGCTTTCGTGCGGTTTGCCGCTGGGCGTTCAGTCTGCGGCGTATTCGATCTCCAACGTTTTGATTCAGGTGTCGGTCAACTCGTTTGGAGCCGATGTCACGACCGCTTGGGGCCTTTCCGGCCGCCTGGACGGCATTATCTGGATGGTGACCGAGGCGCTTGGCGTGTCGATCACCACGTTCTCGGCGCAGAACTTTGGTGCGCGCAATTACGATCGCATGCGAAAGGGATACCACACGTCGCTCGTGCTGTCGTTTATGCTCATTGGTGGCCTGTCTGCCGTGCTGCTGGTGTTCTCGGGTCCGTTGTCGCGTTTGTTTATCGACGATGCCGCGATTTCGGCCTACACTACGACGATTCTTCATTTCATCGCGCCGTTCTACGCGATCTTCTCGATTATCGAAAACGCGTCCGGCTCCATCCGTGGCGCCGGCGTGAGCTTCCAGCCTATGATGCTCACGATCTTCGGCACGGTCGTGCTCCGCGTGGCGTGGGTGTTCGCGATTATGCCGCTCGACCCCTCGCTTGAGCATCTGCTGCTGGTCTACCCCGTAACCTGGGTGATCACCGCCACGATGTTCACCATCTACCACCACAGCGGCAACTGGCTAGGCCGCGCCACCGCCAAATGAACCCTTGGGGACGGAGGAAAACGGATCATTGCTCTCCGTGGTGATGTCGATGATCTGTTTTCCTCCGTCCCCTTCGGATTAATTAGTATTCGATGCCTTGGCGAGCTAGGAGGCCTTCGTCGAAGTAGTGTTTGACGGGGCGCATTTCGGTTACCAGGTCGGCAAGGTTGGCGAGGGGCAGCAAGCCCCGGCCGGTGAGCACGAGCTCCGTGGTGGTTGGTTTCATCGCGATCAACGCTTCGACATCTTCGCGCGTCACAAAGCCGCGGCGCATGGCTTCTCCCAGCTCATCTAAGATCAGCACGTCGACCTGACTAATCTGCTCGCGCGCCAGCTCCATGATCTGTGCGGCACAGGCTTCGGGCGTGTCGCGGTCGGCTTGTACGATACGTAGCCCCAATCGAGGTGCTGCGTCATGTTCGGCGCAGTGCAGTTTCTTGGCAAACTGAAGCATGAGCACGTTAAGTCCATAGCCCGTGGCGCGCAGCGCGAGCCCCAGCGCAGCCGTCGTCTTGCCCTTGCCGTCGCCCGTATAGATTTGAACCTTGCCGACTTCCAGTGATGCCATCTCTGTCCTTTCGTGCCCGGCGTCGGTTTATCGCCGTTCGGGTTGGGTATTCTAGATAGCATTATCAACCCCAGTAGATGGAGTTCAAGCAGATGGAGATGGATGACAACAAACGTAGACGGAATATGATCCTCTACGTGCTCATCGCCTTCGTCGTCTACCTCGTGCTCTCGACCGTTCTGTTCCCCAACATCGGTCACACGCAGCAGATTACGAAGACCGATTACTCGACGTTTGTCAAAGCGCTCGATAAGAAGAGTGTCGACAAGGTCGAGTACAACACGGACGATTACACGATTTATTACACCAAGAAGGGCGAGGACGAGAACATCGCCTACAAGACGACCGGTGTGCCGAATGACGCGGGCTTTACCGATCGCGTGCTTGAATCTGGCGCCTCGCTTGAGTCGGTCGTTCCCGATAAGAACTCGGGTCTGATGACCTACTACCTGCTCACCCTCATTCTTCCCATGGCGATTTTCTTCCTGATTGGCTGGTGGCTCAACCGCCGCATGAAGAAGGCCATGGGTGATGACGGCCCGTCGATGAACTTTGGCGGCGGCGGTTTTGGCGGCGGCGGACTGGGCAAGTCCGGTGCTCGCGTGATCGCCTCCAAGGATGTGGGCGTGACCTTTAAGGACGTCGCCGGCCAGGAAGAGGCCAAGGAGTCCCTCAAGGAGGTCGTCGACTTTCTGGAGAAGCCGCAGCGTTACGAGGAGATCGGCGCCAAGCTGCCGCGCGGTGCCCTCCTTGTCGGCCCTCCGGGTACCGGTAAAACCCTGCTTGCCAAGGCTGTGGCCGGCGAAGCGGGCGTGCCGTTCTTTAGTATTTCTGGTTCTGAGTTCGTTGAGATGTTCGTCGGCCGCGGCGCCGCTAAGGTTCGCGATCTGTTTAAGCAGGCCAAGGAAAAGGCCCCCTGCATCGTCTTTATCGATGAGATCGATACCATCGGCAAGAAGCGCGATGGCGGCGGCTTTAGTGGCAACGACGAGCGCGAGCAGACGCTCAACCAACTGCTGACCGAGATGGACGGCTTCGATAACCACAAAGGTATTGTCGTTCTCGCTGCTACCAACCGTCCCGACAGCCTCGATCCCGCTCTGCTGCGCCCCGGTCGCTTTGACCGCCGCATTCCCGTTGAGCTGCCCGACCTGACCGGCCGTAAGAACATTCTTGAGCTCCATGCCAAGAGCGTGAAGACGCAGCCCCCGATCGACCTGACTGCGATCGCCCGTGCCACGCCCGGCGCCTCGGGCGCCGACCTTGCCAACATCATCAACGAGGGCGCCCTGCGTGCCGTCCGCGAGGGTCGCAAGCGCGCCACGCAGGACGATTTTGAGGAGTCGGTGGAGGTCGTCATCGCCGGTCAGCAGCGCAAGTCCACGGTGCTGTCCGATCACGAGAAGCAGGTTGTTTCGTACCACGAGATCGGCCATGCCATCGTCGCCGCTCGCCAGAAGGGCTCTGCGCCGGTCACCAAGATCACCATCGTGCCGCGCACGAGCGGTGCTCTGGGCTACACCATGCAGGTCGAGGAGGACGAGCGCTTCCTGACCACGCGCCAGGAGGTTCTGGACAAGCTCGCCGTCTATTGCGGTGGCCGTGCTGCCGAGGAGCTCATCTTTGGCGAGATGACGACCGGTGCCGCCAACGATATCGAGCAGGCCACCAAGCTCGCCCGTAACATGGTGACGCGCTTTGGTATGTCCGACGAGTTTGGCATGATGGCGCTCGGTACCGTCCAGAATGCGTACCTTAACCAGGACACGTCGCTCACCTGCTCCCCCGGTACGGCCGAGCGCGTGGACGCGATTGTCGCCAAGCTGATCGAGGATGCGCACGACCGCGCCCTGCAGATCCTGAAGGAGAACAAGTTTAAGCTCCACGAGCTGGCTCGTTATCTGTACAAGAAGGAGACGATCACGGGCGAGGAGTTCATGAATCTCCTCACGCGCGAGAATCCGCTGATGCCAAAGCAACAGTAATACTAGTTGCGCAGTGTCGATCGCCCCATTTGAGTTTTCATCTCAAATGGGGCGATTTGCGTGGGGGAGTTGTATATGAAGATCGTGGTAAGTGCCTGCTTGATGGGCGAGAGCTGCAAGTATAACGGGCTCGATAACTACCATCGCGAGCTGGTCGAAGCGTGCGAACGCACGGGAACCGATGTCCTGTTGGTGTGCCCCGAGGTTTTTGGCGGTCTGCCCACACCGCGCGATCCTTCCGAGATCGTGGACGGCGAGGTCCGTACCTGCGAGGGCGTGTCCGTTGACCGGGAATTCCGCCTGGGTGCCCAACGAGCGCTCGATATGTGCGAACAGGCGGGCGGGCCGGAAGAGATCGCCGCGTGCATCTTGCAGGACCGTAGCCCCTCGTGCGGCGCGGGTCGCATCTACGATGGCACCTTTAGCGGTACGCTCACCGTGGGCAACGGTATTTTTGTCGATTTGCTGCTGCGTCACGGGTACCGTGTGATTCCGGCTAGCGAGTTCGATCCCAGCATGCTGGAACATTGTCCACAGCACTCGAACCCAACACTTCCTCACGGGTGACCGTTTTGGCATCATCCGTGAAGT
>USHZ01000158.1 GCA_900554595.1 uncultured Collinsella sp.
GTCGAGGAATCGTCGACCCCCGGTGGCGGCTCGCTGCCTACCGTGGAGCTGCCCACGATGTGCGTTGCCGTGCGTCTTGTTGACGCGCGCCTGACGGTCGATGCGCTCAAGCGCTCACTTGTCCAGGACTTTGACACGCCGGTCGTCACGCGGACCTCGCACGATCGCATTTTGTTTGACGTCCGTACGCTTGTGGGCGACCGCGATATCGAGACGGCGGCGTCGACGCTTGCCGCATGCGTTGAGAAGGCGATTGCTCGATGAGTGAGGTTCAGGCGCTGGTGGAGTGCCCCGTTATCGTTGGCACGGCGGGCCACGTTGACCACGGCAAGTCGGCACTGATCGAGGCGCTGACCGGCAAGAATCCCGACCGTCTGGAGGTTGAGCGCCGCCGCGGTATGACCGTGGAGCTGGGCTTTGGCGAGCTGGCGCTGCCGAGTGGCAAGATTGTCGGCCTGGTCGACGTGCCGGGCCACGCGCATTACTTGCGCGCTATGGTGCAGGGTGCCACGGGCATCGACGTGGCCGTGCTGGTGGTCTCTGCCGTTGAGGGTGTAATGCCGCAGACCCGCGAGCACGTGCATGTGCTGGAGCTGCTGGGCGTTACGCATACGGTGGTGGCGCTGACGATGTGCGACCTGGCCGACGCCGAGATGACCGAGCTTGCCGAGCTCGATGTCGATGACTTTTTGTCGGGTACCGTGTTTGCGGGCGCGCCGATTGTGCCCGTGTCGTCTAAGACGGGCGCGGGGATCGACGGGCTGCTTGCGGTGCTCGACGAGCAGGTTGCCGCTTGCTGGGACGCCTGCCGCGACCGTTCCGATCGGAGCGATGCCGCGCCGCGTCTGCCCATCGACCGCTGCTTTACGATTAAGGGTGTCGGCACCGTCGTGACGGGAACGCTGCACGATGCGCCGGTTGCGGTGGGCGAAGAGCTCGTCGCGCTGCCGTCGCGTACGGTCTGTCGCGTGCGCGGGATTCAGGTGCATGGCGATACGCCGCGGGCATTGCCCGGTCAGCGTGTGGCGCTCAACTTGGTGGGCGATGCCGTCGCCGCGCTCGATCGCGGAGAGATGCTCGGCGTGCAGGGTCGCTTTGGCCAGACGATGCGCTTTATGATGGTGTTCACTTACCTGGGCCGCGAGGGTGCCAAGCCGCGCGTGCTCGAGTCGGGCGCGCGCGTGCATGTGATGGCGGGTACGGCCGAGGTTGTCGGTCGCATCATGTTCATGGAGGGCGAGGCCCCCATGGCGGTGGGCGAGACCCGTATTGTTCAGGTGCGCTTGGAAAACTCGCTGCCGCTACGTGCCGGGGATCATGCCGTGGTGCTGTCCTATTCGCCCGTGATGCTTATCGGCGGCGGGCGCGTGCTGCTTTCGCGCTGCCGTCGCTCGCGCGAGCTTGCCGAAGGGGAGCGTTCGCTGTACGCGGCGCTCGAGTCCGGCGATATCGCGGGCAGTGTGGGCGCTTGGCTGGCGTTGCAGACGCTGCCGGTTACGGCGATTGATGTTGCCGAGACTTTGGATCTTGGAGTCGGCGAGGTCGATGCCGCACTGCGCGGGTTGGTGGCGCAGGGCTCCGTTCGCAAGCTTGCCGTGTGTGATGCGGACCTCTTGGCGGACGCCGTGGTGCTCGATGCCGCGATGGATGCACTGGCGGCGACCCTGTCAGCCATGCACGCGGCGGCTCCCAAGGAGACGGGCTTTACGCCCGGCGCCGTTGCCCATGCTGCGTGGCCTACCGCTGACGATAATGTTGCCGCAGCCCTGATTTCCGAGGGCTGCTCGCGTGGCGTGTGTGCCTCCGAGGGCGCTGAGGTGTTCGACCCACACTCCGCCGCCGCTGCGGCGCGTGCGGTGCGCGAGGCCTGCGAGCGCATCGTTTCCTTGCTGGACGAAGCTGGCCTCGATGCGCCGACGCTGCCCGAGGTTGGCGAGCAGTTGCAGCTCGATCGCGACACCATGACGCGAGCCCTGCGCGAGCTTTCGCTCAACCGCTCGATTGTGAAGGTCGAGCGCGATGTGGCCCTGTCTGCAGCCGCTGAGGACCGCGCGCGTGAGCTCGTCGCTGCCGCTATCGAGGCTGCTGGTGGCGCTGCTACCACGAGTGTGCTGCGCGAGGCCTTAGGTGTGTCGCGCAAGCGCGCCATCAGCATCTTGGAGCACCTGGATGCCGTGCGCTTTACGGTGCTCGACAAGGAAGCCGGCGGCCTGCGCTCCCTGCGCTAGATTGGCTGCTCTGTTTGGTAAAATACCGGCGCACTTGGGAACGGATGGGCTCCGGTGGGCTCCGCGGTCCTCAAAACCGTTGCGAGGCGTGCAAAACGTCTTGGATGTGTTCGATTCACATACGTTCCCGCCATACGCTACCAGCGCTTTTGTGCTCGCGGTCTTGCTGCGTGCCGCAAAGGCGCTGTTTTGTTTTTGCGCGAGCTTTTCGTAGTGTCGCTATTTCGGCGGCTGTATTTAGCTTCGTGCACCGGGTTTCGAGCATGCCGATGGAGGTGGTTTGCCGTATGACTACCGTAAGACGTGCCGATCTTTCTTGCGTCGTTCAAGCGGGCGGGTTGTCGTCGCGCATGGGCTGCGATAAGGCTCGCATGGCGTTTTGCGGCGAGCCTCTCATCGAGCGCGTGCTGGGTCGGCTGGCGCCAGTTGCCGGCGAGTTGGTCGTGACGACTTCGCGTCCCAGCGAGCTTGCCTATCTTGAGGAACTTATGTTTGATGGCCTGCGCCCCCGCGTGGTGATGGACGTCGACGGTCCCGCCGGTGCCATGCGCGGCATCGCGAGCTCGTTGGCCGCGGCCCGATTGCCGCTCGTGGCGATCGTCGCCTGCGATATGCCGTTTGTCTCGCCGGAACTCATCGGCGCGCTTGCCGATTTTGTTGAGGCCGAGGCGCTCGACGTGTGCGTGCCGCACGAGGAGCGGGGGATTGAGCCGCTTTGCGCCGTCTGGCGCCGTGACGCATGTGCGCCGGCCGCCCAAGAGCTGCTCGCCTGCGACCGCCAGCGCATTCGATGCCTGATCAATCGCGTTCAGGCCGGTTATATGGATGAGCCGCAGATCGTTAAGGTCGCAGGCTCGACGCTCTGCTTCGAAAACGTCAATACGCCCGAGGAGTTTGCGGCAGCCGAGCTGCTCGCTTAGACGATGGGAGATGCCATGTCTCACGATATTTGTCCCGACACCGGAGAACCCTGCACTTGCGACGGGTCCGAACCCTGTACCTGCGGTTGCGGCGGCTGTGGACATACCACGGAAGAGGAAGCGGCGGCTGCGGCGTTTCGTGAAGCACACCGCGAAGGCCCGTCCGGTGATGCTCTAGACCACGAGCGCAAGATCATCGTGTCGTTCGACAGCACGTTCGATGTGATGGAATGCGAACAGCTGTGTCTTGCCGCCGGTGTGCCCGGGCGCATCATGCCGCTGCCCGGCTCCATCACCGCCGGCTGCGGGCTGTGCTGGGCCATGCCGTTCTCGGGCGATGCCCTCGCCGCCTTCCGCGCCGCCACTGAGGGCCGCGTAACCCCTGCCGACTACCACCAACTCGTCCTCTAACCACCAACACCACCACAAAGGTGCCTGTCCCCAATGTGGTGGTTTGGAACATGTGGACGAAACAGCTTCGAAACACGCGATTTGCTCGTCAGGCGATCAAAAAGCTATCTACCTGCATCGTAATCAAAACGAAACATCTGCTCGTCGGCTTATGCGAAACTTTGTTGCAACAGTGCGATATTATTCATACACGATAAAGTTCGCGGTGCATAGGGTGCCGCGACCGACACTTTTCGTTTCCCATCAATTGGAGGAAGCATGAGCTACACGCAGAAAGTTCTCGACGAGCTCAAGGCCCGCTATCCCGAGCAGCCTGAGTTCATCCAGGCCGCGACCGAGATCCTCGGCACTATCCAGCCGGCGCTCGACGCCCACCCCGAGTACGAGGAGGCCGCCCTGCTTGAGCGCCTCGTCGAGCCCGAGCGCATCGTTATGTTCCGTGTTCCCTGGGTCGACGACCAGGGCAAGGTCCAGGTCAACCGCGGTTACCGCGTCGAGTTCAACTCTGCCATTGGACCCTACAAGGGCGGCCTGCGCTTTAACCCGACGGTCACCCTGGGCATGCTCAAGTTCCTGGGCCTGGAGCAGATCCTCAAGAACAGCCTGACCACCCTTCCCATGGGCGGCGGCAAGGGCGG
>USHZ01000159.1 GCA_900554595.1 uncultured Collinsella sp.
CTGGCAGTAGTCGCTCTTGGTGTTGAGCTCGGCGTACATGATGTTGTCGTAGATGTACTGCATCACGCGAATGACAGCCTTGAGGTTGTCCTGCATGTTGGGAACCTCAACGTAGGAGATAGCACCGCCCGGCGAAAGCTGCTGGAACATGCCCTCGAACTTGAGCTTGTCGAATGCGTCGATCTCCTCGGACACGTGGACGTGGTAGCTGTTGGTGATGTAGCCCTTGTCCGTCACGCCCGGGATAATGCCAAAACGACGCTGCAGGCACTTGGCGAACTTGTAGGTCGTCGACTCAAGCGGGGTACCGTACAGCGAGAAATCGATATCGCTTTCGGCCTTCCACTCGGCGCACTTGTCGTTCATGCGCTGCATGACGGCCATGGCAAAGGGCGTGCCCTCCTTCTCGGTGTGGCTGTGGCCCGTCATGTACTTGACGCACTCATACAGGCCGGCATACCCCAGGCTGATGGTGGAATAGCCGCCCACGAGCAGCTTGTCGATCGTCTCGCCCTTCTTCAGGCGGGCGAGGGCACCGTACTGCCAAAGAATCGGCGCGGCATCCGAAAGCGTGCCCATCAGGCGCTCATGACGGCACAGCAGAGCACGGTGGCACAGCTCAAGGCGCTCGTCGAAGATCTTCCAGAACTTGTCCATGTCCTGATGCGAGCTCAGCGCGACATCGGGCAGGTTGATGGTCACAACACCCTGGTTAAAGCGGCCATAGTACTTAGGTTTGGTCGGGTCATAGTTCAGCGCGTTAGCGACATTGTTAAAGCCGTTGCCCGAGCGGTCGGGCGTCAAGAAGCTGCGGCAACCCATACAGGTGTAGCAATCGCCGTTGCCGGCGGTCTCGCCCTTAGACAGCTTGAGCTCGCGCATCTTCTTCTCGGAGATGTAGTCGGGCACCATGCGCTTGGCGGTGCACTTGGCAGCCAGCTGGGTCAGGTAGAAGTACGGGGAATTCTCGTGAACGTTATCGTCCTCGAGTACATAAATAAGCTTGGGGAATGCCGGGGTAATCCACACGCCGGCTTCGTTCTTAACGCCCTCATAGCGCTGGCGAAGCGTCTCCTCCACGATCATGGCAAGGTCATGCTTCTCCTGGGGCGTACGGGCCTCATTGAGATACATAAAGACCGTCACGAACGGCGCCTGGCCATTGGTGGTCATAAGGGTCACGACCTGATACTGAATCGTCTGGACGCCGCGACGGATCTCGTCACGCAGACGGTCCTCAACGACCTCGCGAACCTTCTCGGCAGATGCCGAAACACCGAGCTCCTCGAGCTCGCGAGCGACCTCGCCGCGAATCTTTTGACGGCTCACCTCAACAAAGGGGGCGAGATGGGTCAGCGAAATAGACTGGCCGCCGTACTGGGAGGAAGCAACCTGGGCGATAATCTGCGTCGCGATGTTGCAGGCAGTCGAGAAGCTGTGCGGCTTCTCGATCAGCGTGCCCGAGATAACGGTGCCGTTCTGGAGCATATCCTCCAGGTTCACCAGGTCGCAGTTATGCATGTGCTGGGCAAAGTAGTCGGAATCGTGGAAGTGGATCAGGCCCTCGTTGTGGGCATCCACGATCTCCTGGGGCAGCAGCACGCGCTGAGTCAGGTCCTTGGAAATCTCGCCGGCCATATAGTCGCGCTGAACGGAGTTGACGGTCGGGTTCTTGTTAGAGTTCTCCTGCTTGACCTCTTCGTTATTGCACTCGATCAGCGACAGAATCTTGTCGTCGGTCGTGTTCTTCTGGCGCTTCAGGCTCTGAACATAGCGATAGATGATGTAGTGGCGGGCGACCTCGTAGCAGTCGAGACGCATGATCTCGTCCTCGACCAAATCCTGGATCTCCTCGACCGAAACGGTGTGGCCCGCGTTCTCGCATGCCTCGGCGACGTTTTGTGCCGCGTAAACCACCTGGCGGTCGGTTAGACGAGAGCTCTCCTCGACCTCCAAGTTTGCGGCGCGGATGGCATTGACGATCTTATCGATGTCAAAGACAACCTCGGTGCCGCTGCGCTTGATGATCTTCATCCTCTTGCCTCTTTCGCGTCGTAGTCTCATTGCGCTTCAGAGCCAAACGATGCCCGGCAGGGCTTGCCCCTGTCTTGCAGCGCCGTCGCGCAATCTGTGTTCTCGATAAACCATAGGTCCTCATGCGGACAATCCTCGCGGCCGATCAAGCGGCTCAAAGATCTATCCAAATGGGGCAAATAAGGTCCTCGTTCTCTGTCCGCCATCTATCATACGACAAAGAGGCATCTATATCCTGTATTCTTTTTTTAGTTCAAACACAACATATAGTGTTTCAGCAGGTCAAAGCAATTGGTCATTTTGCAGACGCATTAATTATGAGGGGTTCTTGGCAAGTCGGTAAAACGTTACCAACACGGCTACCTGCATGGCAGTTATAAAACCCCCTTAGTCAAGCCGCTGACAAATCCTACCAAAACCAAGCCGCTCACGCCAAAAGAATCCAAAAGATTATGCTTGACCAACATGTTGCGGTCACGATCGGCCAGAACGTATGCAATCGCCCGGCACCCCTACGGGATGCGAAGACCATTGTGTACAGGCCTTGGATCAATATTTGGTGGTTTATTTGCCGGCATGCTTGGCGGTATAAAACAAAACAGCCCAGAGAACATAGGGGGCGCGATCAGGGATTCGACGTCTCCACATCCCAGTCGGTAGAGGTCTGCGTCCGCAAGTATCTCGACAACCTGCAGGAGACAGGCGCGAGGGCAAGGTCAACTATGGCAATCTACCGGCACATGCTCAAGCACCTTGAGCGCAACCCCATCGGTAAAGTGCCCTTCAGGGAGCTTGACCCGAAGCAGGTCAAGGAATGGATGGTCTCCCCACGCGAGGCCGGCAAGTCTCCCGCCACCATCCAAAAGGCGTACAACGTCCTGCACGGAGCCTACACCCAGGCCGTCGAGCGTGATTAGTTCCCCTACGACCCCATCGCGAGCGTGTCCAGGCCAAAGGTTCCCATCACCAAGCGCAACGCAGTCAAGAAGAGCGACTGCCCAAAGCTCACCTCATACCTCGATCTGGTCGACGAGTCTCCCATCAACATGTCCATCATTCTTGCGCTCTACACCGGCATGCGTGAGGGCGAGATTTGTGCGCTGCGCTGAAGCGACGTCGGCTTCGACGAGGCCACCATCACGGTCATGCGCTCCGTGGCACGCGACGATGGCGCGACGTACATAAAGGAGCCCAAGGGCAAAAAGCCCCTCCACACCATCCCTATCCCTGCCGTCCCCAGAAAGCACCTTCTCAGCCGCAGGGAAATCATGCGAGACGATTGCGAAACCATAATCGTACCATTCAAGGAATCGATATATGTCACCGGCAAGCCCAGTCTATCGCCTAAAGCATACGAGGACCCTCATCAGGTCTGGCACGGCTGGAAATCGATAGCCTCATCACTGGGGCCCAGGGGCACGATGGGCAAGACTCCGACGTTCCACGACCTGCGGCACACCTATACGACCATGGCCATCGCAGAGGAGTCCAACATCAAGAGCGTCCAGACCATCATGGGGCATGCCAAGGCCCAAACCACCCTCGACATCTATGCAGACACCACGAGCGAGGCGATGCGTAAAACAGCCAATCTGACCGCAGTCGCGCTCAGGGCCCCCTCGGTCTCATCGTTCACCACAAGGCGCGAAACGGCCCCCAGAGAAGCGAGACCCCAGGGGAAACACTTCGCGGCATAGTTGGCGCCGCTCGGTGCATCCGTCCTCGTCCCACGTCAGCGGTACGATCATCCGGGCATCGTAATGCCGAACCCTTATCTTGCCAGCGTCCCCGTCCACCCAAAGCGCCCAGGCGCCGGTGCCGAGGCCGAAGGCACGCACCAGGCACGCCTGCGCCGCCTGGAGGAACCCCGAGTCCTCAATCCACGCCGCCATCCACTCGGTTACCATCGCGTTATCGCACGCGCAGATCGTCTTGTCGTTCAGCAGCAGAGAGCCCCACTCGGTGCACACGCGCATCGCAGGCTTCACGCCACGCCGATGCACCTCATACGAGCGGCCGAACGCATCCGTGTCGTAATAGTCGTAGAAGCTGCCCTCAGACCGCATCCACTCATTCCACTCGCGAACATGCTCCTCCATCGGCTCCAGCGGCGGC
>USHZ01000160.1 GCA_900554595.1 uncultured Collinsella sp.
TGGGATAGTGGTCTTTCATGCCTCTTGCTGATGTCTTTAGCCTGCTCGTTTTGGGGCAGGGTAAATCCGGTCTCGATGTCGCCCGTTGGGCGCTGGCTCACCCCGAGCGCGTGAGCGCCACGACCGTATATGGCGGTGGTACCTCCGAGCCCAATGACGCCACACGTGCGCTCGAGGCGCAGGGCGCGTCGTTTGTCTACGGCACCGAGCAGGTCGAGGGTGCCTATGACGTGTGCGTGACATGCCCGGGTATCTCGGAGTTCTCGGCCTTCTTTAAGGCTGGGCGTGAGCATGCCGCCCAGATTATGGGCGAGCCCGAGTTTGCCTATCGTCTGTCTCCCCATAATTGGATCGCCATCACGGGCACCAACGGCAAGACAACTACCACGTCGCTGACCGATTATCTGCTCAAGGCCGCCGGTGAAGCCAGCGTGGCCGTCGGCAATATCGGTGAGCCGCCGGTGAACGAGATCGACGGCCGCGCGCACAATGAGTGGTTTGTGGCCGAGCTGTCGAGTTATCAGATTGCTACGACCGCCGAGCTTCATCCTCGCGTGGCGGTGCTGCTCAACATCACGCCCGACCACCTGGGCTGGCACAAGAGCCACAAGAACTATGCGCTTGCCAAGATCAAGTTGTTCGAGAATATGGTCGACGACGACTTCGTGGTTATCGACGTTGAGGATGCCGGCATCCATGAGTTCGATGAGTACATCTACACACCGGGCCGCCGCATCTGCAAGGTCGCTTTTGACGAGCCCGAGGGTGCAGACGCCGCCTTCGTGCGCGACGGCAAGATGATCGTGCGCCTGAAGGGCGTCGAGACTCAGCTTGTCGCCACATCCGAGCTCAAGATCTCGGGCCATCACAATGTCATCAATGCCCTATGTGCCGCCACGGCTGCTCTGGCCGTCGGTGCCGATCCCGAGGGCATTTGCCGCGGTTTGGCATCGTTCCAGCCGCTCGAACACCGCGTGGAACCCTGCGGCGAGATCGATGGCGTGCGCTACGTCAACGATTCCAAGGCAACGAACACCGATGCGGTCGAAAAGGCCCTGACGGCGTTTCCCGACGACGACGTGATTTTGCTGCTCGGCGGCCACGATAAGGGCACACCGCTTGCGGACTTTGCCCGCGTCGTTATGGACAACGTGCGTTCAGTCGTTTGCTTTGGCGATGCGCGTGAGCGCTTTACCGCCGCTATGGACGAGGCCGATGTCGATGGTGACGTGGATATCGCCCAGGCCGATGACCTGCGCGATGCCGTTGACGTTGCTCGCTCGCTCTCGAGCCGCGGCGACGTGATCCTGCTTTCGCCCGCTTGTTCTTCGTTCGACGAGTTCTCGGGCTACGAGGAGCGCGGTCGCGTGTTTAAGGACTACGTGGCCCAGCTTGCCGCAGCAGCGAAATCGCAAACGGAATAGGGGTTGCCGGTGAGAGAGGAGAGCCCCCGAAGTGATATGAGGAGGCCCGACTCGGACCGTGCTTCCTCGCTGCGTAGCACGACGCGTTCCGGATGCGGCGGGCAGACGTTCGGTGAGCGCTATATTGCCGGCGTCCCCGCCCGCATCATGCGCCCCCGTTTGATATTTATGGCCTGCCTGTTTAGCTTGGTTTGCTTCGGCTTGCTGATGGTGTACTCGGCATCTTCGGTCGAGGCGCTGCACGAGAACGGTTCGGCGACGTTTTTCCTATTTCGACAGGCCGCGTTTGCCGGAGTTGGCGTGCTGGCTATGGTTGCCATCGTGCGCATCTTACCGGACAGTTGGTTTGGGGAAGACGTGCTCAGGATCTTCCTCATGGGCATGATGGGGCTACTGGTTCTGGTGTTCTTTATGGGTAGCGGCAGTCGTGGCGCCACGCGTTGGCTCAACATCGCCGGTATTCAGTTTCAGCCGTCTGAGTTTTTAAAGCCGTTCGCCATCGCGTATTCGGCAATCATGCTCGACCGTATCTTTTCGCCCGGCGGCAACATCAACGAGTTTCTTCGCAAGATGGGCGGCTACCTGGGAATTTCGCTCTTCCTGATCTTTGTTCAGCCCGATTTTGGTACCGTTCTGATCATTTTGTTGACCCTCATATGCATGGCGTTGTTTGCGGGATTGGACCCCAAATATATCGTTTGGACGGTTGTTGCCGGCATCGCCGTCATTGCGATTGCCCTTATCGCCGAGCCGTATCGTATGACGCGTGTCCAGGTTGCTTGGAATCCTTGGGCAGACGAATATGGTGACGGCTATCAGGCCACGCTTGCCATCATGGCGTTTGCCTCGGGCGGACTGTTCGGCCGTGGTATCGGCAACTCCACCATGAAGTACTCGTATTTGCCCGAGGCGCACAACGACTACATCTTGGCTATTATCGGCGAGGAAGTTGGCTTTATCGGAACCGTGCTGTTCTTCTTGGTGTTTGCGATGCTGATTTACTCGGCGTTTCGCATTGCTGAGCAGGCGACCGATCGTCGTGGAGCACTTATGGCATCGGGTTCCGCGGTCATCCTTGCGGTGCAGTTTTTGATCAACGCGCTGGGCATTCTCAATGTGTTTCCCATGACGGGTAAGCCGCTGCCGTTTATTAGCTACGGCGGCTCGTCGATTATTGTGTCGCTTATGCTTGCCGGTCTGATCCTGCGCGTTTCGTATGAGAGCGCCCGTCGCGATGAGTACGACCGTCGCCGCGAGAGCTTTGCCGTTATGGATGAGAGTACCGCCGGCGTGCCCCATGTGCGCGGCGAGCGATCTTCGCGTAACGGCTTTACCGTTCTGGATGGCTCTGCGACCGAGCCGGCGGCCCGTCCGCGTCAGCGAACAGCGCCGCAAGGTCGTCCGCAGCGCCCTACTCCTCGCAATGCGGGCGGCGGATATAATCGAATCGATTTGAATTCGGACCCGTCGGCGCGTTTGCGCACCGATGACCAGGGGCCGCGTGTACGAAGGGATTACCATGACCGATAAGATGACCGTTGCTATTGCAGCTGGCGGCACGGCAGGACATATCAACCCCGCGCTCGCCTTGGCCGAGGAGCTGCGTGACCGCGGTCATCACGTTGTGTTCGTGGGCCAATCGCGCAAGCTCGAGGGTCGTCTGGTTCCCGAGGCCGGATTCGATTTTGTGCCCATCACAGTTACGGGCTTCGATCGCTCCCGTCCCTGGACGGCGCTGACCTCGCTGTGGCGCGTCAACAAGGCGAAGCGTGCGCTTGCCAGTCACTTCTCGAAGGTCGGTAAGCCCGATGCCGCTATCGGCTTTGGTGCTTACGTTGAGGTCCCGCTGCTGGGTTGGTGCAAGGACGCCGGCGTTCCGTATCTGCTGCACGAGCAGAACTCTGTTCCGGGCCTGGCCAATAAGATGATGAACTCGCATGCCGCCCGCGTGTGCATTTCGGTACCTGCGGCCCGCACGGTCTTTGAGCGTGAGGGCGACCCCGATCATGTGCTCATGACGGGCAATCCTGTGCGTCGTTCGGTGATCGAGGGCGATCGCACCCGCGGTCGCAAGACGCTCGGCGTGCCCGAGGATGCGACGCTTCTGCTCGTCTTTGGCGGTTCACTTGGTGCACAGCATCTCAACGAGCGCGTTGCCTCGCTCAAGGGTGAGCTGCTGACCCGCGAGAATCTCTATATTTTGCATTCGACGGGTGCCGACGGCTTTGAGGAGACCGAGCACGCTTTGGCGCTGACGCCCGAGGAGACGAGGCGCTATCGTGTCCAGCCCTACATCGACAACATGGGCGATATGCTGGCTGCGGCCGATCTGGTGCTCTCGCGTTCCGGTGCCTCGAGCGTGGCCGAGATTGCCGCGCTTGCCGTGCCCTCGGTACTCGTGCCGTATCCGCACGCCACGGCCGACCACCAGACCACGAATGCGCGTTACCTGGTCGATGCCGGTGCCGGCGTGCTATGCGCCGATGCCGGCATCGATGCCCCTGCCTTTGCCGACGAGCTGCTGCACCTGATCGATGACGCTGCGGCGCGTGAAGCCATGCGTCAGGCGGCGCGTGGCTTAGCTCAGGACCGTGCCGCCGCACTTTTGGCCGACGCGGTAGAGGGATTGCGTTAGTTAGACGGGATATCGCCGGTCGCCCTCGCGCGGATGCGGTAGGTGCGGTACAGTTAACGGGTTACAGGCAGTGTTTACGCAAGGAGT
>USHZ01000161.1 GCA_900554595.1 uncultured Collinsella sp.
GAGTTCGACGGATTCGTTAAAAGCGAGAAGGCGGCGGAGGAGGGCAAGCTCGCGAAGGCGCAGTTTGACGAGCGCCAGCGCGAGTCGAGGCTTTCGCTGCTTGATAACTGCAAGATTGTGCGCTTGTGCTGGGATGACCTAAGGGATCCGACAAAGCTCGATCGCAAGCTCAAGGTTGCCGGCGTGCCGCGTGCTTGCTGAGACGGTTGCAGGGCGTTAGGCTGCACGAGCGTGGAAATCCGGACGGATGAGCGTGGGAATTTAGACGCGCATTGGTTGAGCGTGGATTTTCGGACACACGAGCGTGGATTATCGGACGTTTGAATAATGAGCGTGGATAATCTCCCGTTTTTTGCCCCCGAATAGGCCCAAAGTGGGAGATTTTCCACGCTCATCTTGCGGGTACGATACAACGGCATTTAGGCGCTGACGATGTTGGGCAGCGGCAGATCGTGGGCGTCGGTGGGGA
Organism: uncultured Collinsella sp.; assembly: GCA_900554595.1. Taxonomy (GTDB): domain Bacteria; phylum Actinomycetota; class Coriobacteriia; order Coriobacteriales; family Coriobacteriaceae; genus Collinsella. The sequence goes on from USHZ01000161.1 coordinate 470, forward strand.
CGTGGTCGACGCGCTGTTCGTCAAAGGCGATGCCGACGATTAGGCATTCAGGTGCAACTGTGGGCAGGTAGCGGTCGTAGCAGCCTCCGCCGTAGCCCAGGCGCGCGCCGGCGCGGTCGAAAGCCACGAGCGGCACGACAACTATGTCGAGCTCGGCGGCGGGCATGATGGGGCAGCGATTGCTGTCGATATCCGTAGCCGCGAAGGCCCGCGTGGGATGAGCGATAAACGGAGCCGTGGATACATCGCCGGCGGCGACCGCCCGCATGCACATGCGCTGGCCGCATGCGGCGGCGTCGCTTGCCGAGAGCATGCACGGATAAGCTACGCGCCAGCCACGCGCGGCGGCCGCGGCGGCAAATGCGGCGGGGTCGACTTCGGAACCCATCGCGGCATAGACGGCAACGGTGTGCGGTGCCGCGGCACCCAAGCGATCCAGCAGCTCAACAAGCCGCGCGCATGCAACAGCAGACTTCGCCGCCCGAACATTCAAATCAAGAGCATTGCGTCGGGCAATCACCGTCCGCCGCAACTCATCCTTATCCATCCCAGTCTCATCTCCCAAACCTACCAAAAAGGGACAGGTTTATTTTGGCAGGTTTTATCTGGGCAAACGCGATATGGGCAGTAAAGCCACCGCAAATATGCCTGCGAACTGCGCCCTTTGTGGTTGTTTGGGCCTATGCGTTAATGCTATAACGCCGCAGCGATTGCTTCAGTCACAAACTTATTGAGTGACTCACCCTTCTTTGCCGCTGCCAGCGCTGCTTGCTTGTGGAGCTCAGAGCCCGTTCTTACGTTGAACGACCCCTTAAAAGCCCGCTCGGGTTCCTTGCCCTTCTCGGCACAAAACTCAAGGTAATCGTCGACGGCGTCGTGGAAGCATTGTTCCACTTCTTCAGCCGTGGAGCCTTCAAATATGATTGCGTCCCTAATGCCGGTGACCATACCTGTTAGCACATGCTGTTCGGCATCGAACTCGACTGGGGCGAAATAACCCTTGTATGCCAAAACGTTACTCATGACTACCTCCGACATCTTGCAGAAATCGAACGATGTTTCGAATGGTTCCCGCTGTCAATTCGTCAGATGGATGTGGTGCGTGCATTACGAACATCCTGCCATCCGATGGCCTGTAGAAGCGAACGCGCGATCCGGATGTCTTGCCTTTGTTGTCCATTTCAAAGCCATATGAAGCCATGACTTTTAAAAAATCGGTATACCGATACGTCGAAGGGCAGCTAAGCAGTTGGGCGATGAGTTTATCGGTCCGAGTCATCCCGCCTCACATTCTGCAACTATATCCTAGTTGCAATTTAAGTCCGATGCAAGCACACCTACTATAGAACATGTGTACGTATAGAACAAGTGTTCGAACCAACACAAAGGCGCCTGTGAACTGCGCCCCTTTGCGGTGGTTTGGGCTGAATGTTGCGCAACATGGGCTGCATTTTTGGGTTTACCTTCATCGTAGAAAGAATGCACCGAAAGGAGCCCGCCATGTTTTGTCGCTCGTGTGGCGCGCCGCTTGTCGACGACGCCCTCTTTTGCCCCGTATGCGGCGCACCCGTAGCACCCGACCAGGTCGCGGCCACGCAGCAACCCCAGCCTGCCACGCCCGCTCCTCAGCAATACGTGCCCGCGCGGCGCAAGCGTTCCAAGAAGCCCCTCATCGCACTCGCCGCGGTGCTTGCCGTGGCGGCGGGTGTCGGCGGAGGAGCGCTGTTCTACTTCACCCAGATCGCGACCACCCCAATCGATGAGAAAACCTTTCCGGACAGCGGCATGCGTGCGCTTGTTTCGACCAAGTACGACACTAACGGTGACGGCCGCATCTCACGCGACGAGGCCAAGGCGGTGACGTCGGTCGAGCTGGACGGCATCACGTCGACCCAGGGCCTGGGCAAGGTGTTCCCCAACGTTACCAGTGTGGAATATGGCGGGGACAAACTCGTCAACCTGGACCTCTCGGGTTGCGGTGACCTCAAGACCGTCGAGCTTAACTCGGCGAGTAGCGTCACCGTCGTTAACCTGGACGGTTGCGACAACATCGAGAAGCTCGACCTCAAAAATGCCGAAAACCTTAAAAGCGTCGATCTTTCGAGCAAAAAGAAGCTTGCCACGTTGGCATTGCCGCAGGATACGAAGGTTAGCGGCATTAAGGACACACAGCTTGACGAGCTGTGGTTGCCGATGTCCTACGAGGGTACCGATAAATCGGACCAGTACGGCGACATCTACGAGATCGAGCGTGACGAGAACGGTTACGTCACGGGCTTCACGTCTGCCGTCAAGCAAGGTGGCGGCGTAAGCTACAGCGTTGAACATGACGAGACGCATCGCATTTCGGAGATTGAGGAAGATCTGGCGGGCGGTTACGAGAACGTCAACGCGTTTACGTACGACGCCGACGGTAACGTCACGCGCATCGACTGCGATGCCGACATTAGCGATTCGTCGAGCACCACGACGTTTACCTACGATGCGGACGGAAACCTGATCAACAAGACGACCGATGCGGGTTACGGCGAGAGCGCGAGCACGTATATTTATCAGGACGGCAACATGGTGACCAACACCGATACCAGCCCGGCCAATCCTCGGACGGTCGTGTATTCGTACGGATACGACAAGGATCGCGTGACGTCCTTTACGCTGGACTGTCAGGGCGACACCGTGGGCACCAGGTGGACGATCACCGCGGGCTACGAGTACGACAAGGACGGCAACATTTTGCGTATCTCGCCTGTGGCATATGACTCGCACGGCAACGACTACGGTTCGCTGAACTCGTACGCAGCGGTGGATTATTCGTACAGCGACGGAAAGCTCGACAGGATCGATTCCGAGCGCGGCGGCTATGCGGAGTTCTATTACGACGAGCACGGCAACCTGACGTCGGTCGACGAGTATGCCGGCCGCGGTTCGGATGCCGAGTTTGAGTTTGAGCACGAGGTCGAGTACCAGCGCTACTTCTGCAGCAAGCACGAGAAGAACAAGCCGGAGGAGTGGATTCGTCTGGATGCAGAGTACGACGTCGACCATGGCAGCTGGAATAATGACTCCGATTATGGTCGTGAGTGCTTTGCAACCATGTACAAGCTCGATCCGCTGGCGGCCAGACTGAACCCGTTTATCAGGTAACGACTCGCCCGAAAACCACCACAAAGGGGACAGGCACCTTTGTGGTGGTTTTTGCTGAAGGGCGGGACCGGGCGGGCCGAAGTCAGACCGCCTGCCCGGTCCGCGGCAGAAAAGAAAAGGTAGATTTTTAGGCATGTCCTAAAAATCTACCTTTGTGCGTTAGCCCAGCAGGTCGATGACGTTAAAGCCGGCGTTGCTCTTGGCGATGACGTCGCGGCCGCCAAAGACGCAGGTGGGCGACTCGGCTGCGATGCGCGTTACGTCGGCGCCGAGCGAGCGCAGCTCACCGGGCGTGGCGGCGAGCATCTGGGCGCGGCGCTCCTCGCGGGCGTGCGGATCGAGCCCGGCCAGGTAGGTCGTATTGCGGCGCTTGGTGAGCGCGTACGGCTTCACCGGTGCGTCCATGCCGCTTACGCAGCTCACGATAAAGCCCTCGAAGGCGGCCTCGTCGGGCTCAAAGCTGCCGAGCCAT
>USHZ01000162.1 GCA_900554595.1 uncultured Collinsella sp.
AATGGGACGGGTCCCAGATTGCCCATGCGCGCAAAAGTGCGTCTCGGCAATCTGGGGCCCGTCCCATTTTTCGCCAGACACCGACGCGGTGGTGGACCGTGTGTGCCGTGGGTGGGGGAGTTTGGGGGCGATGTGAACGGCATGTAAAGGGACATAAAATTCGCCTCAAGGTCAACTTGAAGGTTGAGGTTCGCGGGCGTGGTTCTACAGGTGGCATTCCGCCTTTGCTGCAAACACAACATATTGTGTTTTCGAACATATGCTTGGGGGTGTTTTGCAATATATGGTGGGTGGAGTAGTGGGGCGGAGTGGGGGAAGGGGTGGGGAAAGGTGTTGAAAAATGGGGCGGTTCCCCATATTATTAATGACGTCGACAGGCGGGGTGGTTCCCCGCGTACGTGCCATCTGAGTAACCGAGGGGAGGGCGCACATGGGAATGACTGGTGCATACGAGCGCAATCTCGATGCAAAAGGTCGTCTGTCCCTGCCTGCACCCCTTCGTGAGGAGCTTGGAGAGCACGTTCGCGTGTTTAAAGCCCTGGATGTCGATGCTCTGTACGTGTTCTCTGCCGAGGCCTTCGATAAGTGGGTCGAAGGACTCTTCGCGGGTCGTGAGGGCCACGAGGGTTTTAACCCGCGTGACATCAATGACCAGAAGCTCATGAGGGCGATCAACAAGCGCACCACGTCGATGGATGTGGACAGCGCGGGTCGTATCGGTCTTTCTGAGTCTCTCCGCAAGCAGGCGAACCTCGACCGCGAGGTCACGGTTGTGGGCAACTACGACCACCTTGAGGTTTGGGACCGCGCTACGGCCGATGAGGACGATGACGATGAGGCCCTGCTGGACCTCTTCTTCTCGTAAGGGCAAGGCACGAGTAACGGATGGAGCGTGGGATCTTGACACAAGAATATCGGCATGAACCTGTCATGCTCGGCGAAGTGCTTGAGTCGCTGCAGCTCAAGAGCGGCTCCGTCGTCTGCGACTGCACCCTTGGCGGTGCCGGCCATTCGGTAAAGATGGCCGCGCAGGTGGGGGAGACCGGCCTTTTGCTCGGCGTCGATCAGGACGACATGGCCCTCGAGGCCGCTGGCGCTCGTCTGGACCGCGAGGTTCCCGGCGTACCGCACCAGCTGCTGAAGGGCAACTTCGGCGACTTGGACGAGCTGCTTTGCTCGGCCGAGGTGCCCGGGGTCGATGGCTTCCTGTTCGACTTGGGCGTTTCGTCGCCGCAACTCGATATCCCTGGCAGGGGCTTTTCGTACAACGAGGACGCCCCATTGGACATGCGGATGGATCCGGGTAACAACACCTTAAACGCAGCTGAGGTCATCAACACCTATAACGAACACGACCTCGCCCGGATTCTACGCGTCTACGGCGAAGAGAAGTTCGCCTCGCAGATCGCGCGTGAGATCGTGCGCCGCCGCGAGCATGAGCCGATCGAAACCACCGGTCAGTTTGTCGAGATCATCAAGGCTGGTATCCCCGCTGCCGCTCGTCGGCATGGCGGACACCCGGCCAAGAAAAGTTTCCAGGCCATTCGCATCGAGGTCAATCACGAACTCGATGTGCTCGAGCGAGGGCTAGACGCCGCCACAAGGTGGCTCAACCCGGGCGGACGCATCTGCGTCATCTCGTATCACTCACTCGAGGACCGTATCGTAAAGAACCACTTTAAGGAGATGAGCCAGGGGTGCACGTGTCCGCCGGAGATTCCGGTGTGCGTGTGCGGCAACGTGCCGATACTCAAGGTCATCACCCGCAAACCCCTGGTTGCCCAACCCGATGAGGTTGCGCGCAACCCTCGGGCGAGATCAGCCAAGATCCGCGTGGCGCAGCGTCTGTAGACGCGACCGCGCGATATTGGACCTCCCGCTCGCACCATAAACGAAGCTTAAACACACTACCAACGTACTCGGGATGGGAGGCGGCATATCATGGGCTACAGCACCTCAAACGCAGCACTCGCCTATGATATGAGCGCCATGCCCGCCTATCGTGAGGCACCGCAGGCCCCCGTTGCTCCCCGCGAGCAGCGCACGCCGCGCTTTGATGTCTACACAGGCGCGGGCCGTCAGGCAAACCAGGCGGTAAGCCCGGTTTTCATGAGCGTTCTTAAAACGTTTTGCATCATTGCGGCCATCTTCATGACGATCGGTGTCGCCCGTGTGGCGCTCGCCGGCGTTACGGCCCAGGTGCTCAACAGCAACGCCGCGCTTACCAACACGCTCGAGAAGGCAACCGATGAGAGCTCCGACTTGGAGGTCATGCATTCGGTCTATGGTGCCGATACGCGCATTCGCGACCTTGCGGGCGCTTATGGCATGGTGGAGCCCAGCGAGAGCGTTACACTTGATTTTTCGCAGGATGCAGCCGCGGGCGCTAGCTCGACCGCGACCGCTCAGTAACAAGACGGTAGCTGAGTATGACAAATGACTATCGCCGCGGTTCCGACGGGGGTCGCGGTTCTGGACGTCCCTCATCGCGGGGACGTTCTGGTTATCAAGGAACGGGTCGGCCATCTTACAACGCGAGGCCGTCCTATGGCAACGACCCAGCGTCGCGTCTCCGTAGCCCGAGTGGTCCTCAAATGCATAACACCAGACCGCGCAAGAGCTCGTCGACCGAATGGCTCACGGGCACGCCGCTGCCCCGTCGCAAAGCCGTCATGGGTTTCATCGGGTTTGGCTTAGGTTTGGGCGTCCTTCGTCTTGCCGACTATCAAATCGTGGAAGCCGATAAGTTGCGCGACCGTGCCGATGCACGTCGCTTGCTTGCGCAGACGCTGTATGCCAAGCGCGGTACCATCTACGACCGTAACGGCAACGTGCTGACGTCGTCGGTCGAATGCCGCAATATCGCCGTGAATCCTCAGCTTATCGAGGACGTTGACAAGACGGTGTCGGCACTGGTCAAAGCCACTGGTATCGATAAAAAAACCTGTCGTGATCTCGTTATGTCCGATGGCACCTGGGTGTATATCAAACGTCAGGTGGACGAGGACGATGCTGCGGCGCTGGAGAAGAAGAATCTGCCCGGCGTGCTCTTTGAGCAGGCCATGAAGCGCGTGTACCCCTACGGCAACCTGGCATCGCAGGTGCTTGGCGTGGTAAACGTGGACAACGACGGTCTTACGGGCCTCGAAAAACAGTACAACAAGCTTTTGACCGGAACCAACGGTTCGCTGGTGCGCGAGCGGGCAAGGGACGGTAGCTATATCGCGGGCGGCGCCTATAAGAAGGTTGCCGCGGTGGACGGCGTGGACATCGTGACGACGCTCGATGTCAATATCCAGCGTGCCGCTGAGGACGCCCTGGCCGAGGCGGTCGAAAAGACCAAGGCCAAGAATGGCTCGGCCCTGGTCACCGATCCCACGACGGGCGAGATTCTGGCGGCATGCTCGTATCCGACATATGACCAGACCGATCTGGAAAACGCCAAGACCGAGGACATGAACTTGCGCCTGGTTACCGATGCCTACGAGCCCGGCTCGGTCTTTAAGACGCTTGTGGCCGGTGCCGGTTTCGACTTGGGAGCCGTGCGTTCGAGCACGTCGTTTGAGGTGCCGGCGAGCATTAAGGTTGGCGACGACACCGTTACCGATGCCGATAAGCGCGACTACACCATGACCATGGACGTGCGCGAGATGATGCGCCGTTCGTCCAATGTGGGCTTTGTCCTGGTGGGGCGCAAAATCGGTGCAGATGACTTTGCCGCCTATGTGGATAAGTGGGGCATCGGTCATAGTTCGGGCGTCGATTTTCCGGGTGAGAGTCTGGGTATCGTCAAGGAGCGCGACCAGTACGACGGCGCCACGTTGGGCTCGATGAGCTTTGGCCAGGCGCTGTCCGTCTCACCGATTGAGGTCGCACGTGCCGTTGGCGGCATCGCGAACGGCGGTGTGATGATGACTCCGCACTTCTATAAGTCCAGCAAGGGCGATGAGAAGGACTGGGGCGAAGGCGAGCGCGCGATTTCGGAGGACGCTGCCGCCCAGGTGACATCGTGCATGCAGACGGTCGTGTCCGAAGGCACGGGCGTTGGCGG
>USHZ01000163.1 GCA_900554595.1 uncultured Collinsella sp.
TGTCGACGATCATCTGAATGCCAGCATCAGTCCCCTGCCCCACATGTGCGCCGGGGTGGAAGTTGTAGTAGTTGCCGGGCAGCGCTTCCATGCGCCGCAGGTCCTCCGCCATGGCCTCCAGGGCAAACTCGCGCGCCCGCTCTTTGGCCGAGCAGGGGTTATAGGTATACGGGGCATGAGCCACGAGCGGGCCAAAGTCATTTTGCTCCATAAGCTCGCGCAGGGCCGCCACGTCATCCATGTCAAGATCTTTCGCCTTGCCGCCGCGCGGGTTGCGCGTAAAGAATGCAAAGGTATTGGCGCCAATGGATAGCGCCGTCTCTCCCATTGCTCGATAGCCCTTCGTCGTCGAAAGATGACACCCAATCGTCAGCATCTCCAGCTCCCCCTCATCAGTTGCGGTGAAATAGTTCCTGTTTGGCCCCTATTCTGCCGCAAACAGGAACTATTCCACCGCAACTTATAAAAGGGGCATCAGAGATGCGGGCCACCGAGCACTACGGCTACGGGCGCCAGCGTCATGATCCCCTACGCGTCAACGCCAAGTCCTAGAGGGCTAGACGGATTGCGTCGATGATCTGCGCGCAACGCTGTGTGGCGGCAAGGGGCATGACGGGACTCTCAAGTTTCCCCGCCCGGATGAGCTGGGTCGCATGCTGGATTTCGCCGTAGAAATCATCGACCTCAAACGGGGCATTTATTTCGAGCATTCGTCCGTCGGAGTACTTCACATGGGCGAGCTCGGGGCGATGGAGGCGCTCGATTTCCAACGAGCCCCGCTCGCAGACAATCGTTAAGCGGCTTTCATATGATGCTTTGCCATCGCACGCCATATGAATAGGTATGCCGCCGACGCTCATACGGATTTCATCGGCCCAATCGACGCGGCCGCCTGATACGTCACGCCAGCGAACTTCACGGGACGAAACATCGCACGCACCCGCAAGCAGATCCTCAAACCACCCGACCGCATAGCAGCCCATGTCGTATAGACAGCCGCCCTGCAACGGATCAAGCAGATAGCCCGAAGGAGACTCGCCGTAATCGAGCTTTTGCACGCTTTCAATCGAGACAATACGGCCAAGCTCACCCGACGCAAGCAAGTCCTTCACGCGAGTGCGCATCGGGCAAAACCGATTCTTCATCGCCTCCATAAACAGCACGCCGTGCTCGCGAGAGGCGGAGGCAATCGAGAGAGCCTCTTCTTCATTCAAAACGGCCGGCTTTTCGCACAGTACGGCCTTTCCCGCGCGCAGCGCCCGACAGACCCAATGCGCATGCATGCCATGTGGAAGAGCCAAGTAGATTGCGTCGACATCGGGGTCGGCAATCAGCGCATCATAAGCCGCATCGCCGCTATCGTCAGCCGTGGCATAACTGTGCGCGGCATCAATCGAAAACGCCCCGCAAAACTCCTCAACATGCGAAGGAGTGCGACCGGCGGCAGCCACAAGCCGTGCCCCGTCCACCTCCTTGAGCGACGATGCAAATCGATGTGAAATGTGCCCAGCGCCCAAAACGCCCCAACGAACCTCGCGCAAATCATCGCATGAATCCCGATGGCCCACGACAGCCCCCTTCAGTTGCGGTGGAATAGTTCCTGTTTGGCCCCTATTCTGCCGCAAACAGGAACTATTCCACCGCAAGTTATAAAAGGGGCATCAGGAGCGCGTTTTGCAAAAGGCTTTAAGTGCGGCCGTTACGGGGCCAGGCTGGAAACGTCGGCGCACATCGTCGAGACGCTCGGGAATATCGATGTGCTGCGGGCAGTGACGCGCGCATTTGCCGCACTTGACGCAATTGCTCACCAGCTTGGGCTCGTTCGTCCGCACCGCACTCGCCGTAAAGTATTGAGACAGCCCCGTAAACCAACTATGCGCGTAGCTCGCATTGTAGGCGCCAAAGCAACCGGGAATATTGATGCCCTTGGGGCACGGCATGCAGTAGCCGCATCCCGTGCAGGGCACGCGATTCGATTTCTCAAACTCTCCCAGCACACGTGCAATGGTATCGAGCTGCTCTGTCGTCATCGAATCCGGCAGCGCACGATCCGCCAATGCCGCGTTCTCGTCCACCTGCGCGGTATCGGTCATACCCGAAAGCAGCATCGTGACTTGAGGATGGTTCCACACCCACGAAAGGCCCCAAGCAGCCGGCGTCTTCAGGTACGGATCGCGTACGTCATCGAGCACGGCGCGGGCCCGCGGAGGCAGTTTGCCCGCCAGGCGTCCACCCAAAAGCGGTTCCATCACAAACACCGCGAGTCCGCGCTCGGCGGCTGCCATGAGTCCCGCCGTTCCCGCTTGGTATCGCTCTCCAGCGTAGTTGTACTGGATCTGGCAAAAGTCCCAGTCATACGCGTCAAGCATCGTGAGGAAGTCCGCCGCACTGCCGTGGTACGAAAAACCTATCTGGCGAATACGCCCCGCAGCCTTTTGGTGCGCAATCCACTCCTCGATACCCAACGCTACCACGCGCTCCCACTGCGCGGGCGAGGTGATGTTGTGCATAAGGTAATAGTCGATATGGTCAGCCCGCAAACGGCGCAGCTGCTCGTCGAAGAACCGATCGAAATCCTCTGCGCACTTGCACGAAGCGTGCGGCAACTTAGTCGCCAGCAACACCCGGTCACGCAGCCCCAAGCGCTCAAGTGAGGCGCCCACGCACACCTCGTTACCGGGATAAAGATACGCGGTATCCAGATAATTAATCCCCTGCTCTACCGCACGGGAGATGATGGCATCGGCCGTCTTCGCATCGGGGTGTCCCGGCGCACCGGGAAACCTCATGCAGCCCAGACCCAACGCCGAGATACGGTTGCCGCTTTTGGGGTCAACGCGATACTGCACGGCCCCTCCTCTCCCATCGAAGCCCTGACAAGGCGAAACAAACCCGTCACGCCACCGAAACACATCAGAATCGCAATCGAGAACGTATCGTAACCCAGCAGAAATCGAGCCGTCACGGAAGCGCTTTAACATCAGCAAAAAGCCCGATGAGAGGAGGCGAGCGTAACCACGCGTGAGGACGCCTACCCCTACCCTGGCGAACAATACATCCTCTCGGTCGACCGTTACCAGATCGAGGTCATGGACCATCTGGACGAACTCCCCGCCACGGGCGCCGTCATCTTCTGCACCTTCCCCAAGGTTCGCGATGGCGTCGGATACCCCGCGCGCGTTTTCGCGGTCTGCCCCGCGGCATAAGCGCACAGCGCAAAAGTTTCTTTTTCATAACAGCAGCCCCGCGCGCTCACCAAACGCCCCGGCGACATACAATCCATTAGGCGCCCCCATATGCGGACGCCTTTTATATGGGGAGATGATTCACATGCAGATCAACAAGGTCGCCTTTATCGGCAAGGGCGGCGTCGGCCTGCTCTACGGCAGCATGATCGCCAAGGCCCTCGGCAATGACGCCGTCGAATACGTCATGGATGACGCCCGTTTTGAGCGTCACGCGGGCGATGCGCTCACCGTCAACGGCAAGCCCTGTGCGCTCAAGTCCGTCCGCGCCAGCGAGGCAACGCCCGCCGACCTGGTCATTCTCACGGTCAAGACGACCGGCCTCGACCAAGCACTCAAGACTATGGAGCGCGTCGTGGGGCCCAATACGTTCATCGCCTCGCTGTGTAACGGCATTACGAGCGAGCAGAAGATTGCCGAGCGCTTTGGCTGGGAGCATACCGTTCTTGGTATTTGCCAGGGCATGGACGCCGTGTTCCTCAACGGAGAGCTCACCTTTACCAATGCGGGCGAAATCCGCTTTGGCGCGGCGGCCGGCACCGAGCCCGCAACCGTCACCGCCATCGACGAGCTCTACACGCGCTGCGGCATCGCCCATACCGTCGAGAGCGACATTGCGCACCGCATGTGGGCCAAACTCATGCTCAACGACGGCATCAACCAGACGTGCATGGCCTACGGCGGGACCTACGGAAGCGCCACGGAGCCGGGCTCCGAGCAGCGTCGCTGCTTTGTTTCTGCCATGCGCGAAACGCTTGCGGTCGCCAACGCCGAGGGCATTGAGCTGACCGAGGC
>USHZ01000164.1 GCA_900554595.1 uncultured Collinsella sp.
CTGCATTTTTTAAACGTTATATACGAATACTCTTGTTTGGTAAAGTGCAACGTGGTAGGGTCGTTACCACTTGATAGAGGCGCGGGCACGAAGAGCCGCGGGCGAGCCGGCAGGCTTTGACCCCGTGGGGAGGCGAAACCCGCCGAACTGGGTTTTTCGGGCACGAACAACCTGGTGGGCCTGCGGGAAACACCCACAGGACTGTCTGCAGCAATGCGGGAGCGCTATCCGGACATTGGGTCCACGCTATGCGGATTCGATGCGCAGATGGCGCCGTCTGGATAGCGAGGTTTACGGGATATGGCATTGACCCCCAACGAGGCATATGCGGCCAAGCAGCCGTTTGTGGACAAGGAGACGCTCGAGCATATCGTCGAGCAGTTCCCCACGCCATTTCATCTATATGACGAGGCGGGCATCCGCCGCAACATGCAAGAGGTGCGCGACGCCTTCGCATGGAACCCGGGCTTTAAGGAATACTTTGCCGTCAAGGCCAATCCCAACCCGGCGCTCATCTCCATTCTCAACGAATATGGCTGCGGCTGCGATTGCTCGAGCTATACCGAGCTCATGATTGCCCGCTCGCTGGGCATCACGGGACACGACATCATGTTCTCGTCCAACGACACGCCGGCGGCGGATTTTGCCCTTGCAGATAAACTGGGTGCCATCGTCAACTTTGACGACATAAGCCATATCGAGTTTTTTGAGCGCATTGCGGGGCCCATCCCCAAGACGGTCAGCTGCCGCTTTAATCCAGGCGGCCTGTTCCAGCTCTCCAATGGCATCATGGACAACCCGGGCGACTCCAAGTACGGCATGACCACCGAACAACTCTTCGAGGCTTTCCGCATGCTCAAGACCAAGGGCGCCGAGAATTTTGGCATCCACGCATTCCTTGCCAGTAACACCGTCACTAACGACTACTATCCCAAGCTCGCACACATCCTCTTTGAACTTGCCGTGCGCCTGGAGCGTGAAACGGGCGCACATGTCGCCTTTATCAATCTGTCCGGCGGTGTGGGTATCCCCTACCTGCCCGAGCAGCAGGCTAACGACATCCACGCCATCGGCGAAGGCGTACACGCAGCCTACGACGAGATTCTGGTCCCCGCCGGCATGGGCGATGTGGCGATCTGCACCGAGATGGGTCGCTTTATGATGGGCCCCTACGGATGCCTGGTCACTAAGGCCATCCATGAAAAGCAGATCTACAAGGACTATATCGGTGTCGATGCAAGCGCCGTCGACCTCATTCGTCCCGCTATGTATGGTGCCTACCACCACATTACGGTGATGGGTCAGCCGGGTGGCGCCGACAAGACTGCAGCACCGGTCACGAACACGTATGACATCACGGGCAACTTGTGCGAGAACAACGATAAGTTCGCTATCGACCGCGAGCTGCCGCAGATAGACATGGGTGATGTGCTCGTGATCCACGATACCGGCGCGCATGGCTACTCCATGGGCTACAACTACAACGGCCGTCTGCGCTCCGCCGAGGTCCTGCTGCGCCCCGACGGCTCGGCAGATCTCATTCGTCGCGCCGAGCGCCCGGGCGACTACTTTGCCACGCTCGACGTGCTGCCGTGCGGCCGTGAGCTGCTGGCCAAATCGCGTGCCGAAAGCGCCCGCCGTCGCGCCCAGGACGAGCGCCTGGCCGTCGCCGCTCAGTGGAACAAACGCATCCAGATCGCGGAAGCGAAGGAGAAGAACATGGACATCCGTAATCTCGAGGGTTCAATCGTCGCCCTCGTCACGCCGTTTAAAAAGGACGGCAGCGTCGACTTCGACGCACTCGAGCGCCTTATCGATTTCCACCTGCAAAACGGCACTGACGCTATCCTCACCCTGGGCACCACCGGTGAGAGTGCCACGATGACCGATGACGAGGACAACTCCGTTGTCGCCGCCGTGGTCAAGCAGGTTGCAGGCCGCGTCCCCGTCATTGCCGGCTCGGGCTCCAACTCCACGCAGACCATGCTCACCAAGTCGCTCACCTATCAAGGCCTGGGAGCCGACGGCCTGCTGCTCATTACTCCCTACTACAACAAGTCCAATGAAGAGGGTATCTACCAGCACTTTAAGACCGTAGCGGATGCCGTGGACATCCCCTGCATCCTGTACAACATCCCCGGCCGCTGTGGCTGCGGCATCAGCGAGCGCAACGTGGAGCGCTTGGCCGCGCACCCCAACATCATGGGTATTAAGGAAGCCTCGGGCAACGTCGCCTACGCGGCCAAGATCGCCCACCTGCTGTCCGACGACTTCCGCATGTACTCAGGCGAGGACGCGCTTACCGTGCCGCTCATGAGCCTGGGTGCCTCGGGCACCATCAGCGTATGGGCCGATGTTCAGCCGCAGCTCGTGCACGACATGTGCCGCGCCTATCTGGACGGCGACGTGGAGCGCGCCCGCGATATCCAAATTGCCGGCCAGCCGCTCATCAACGCCCTCTTTAGTGAGGTCAACCCCATCCCCGTCAAGGAGGCACTCGCCCAGATAGGTATGATCGAAGCCAACTACCGCATGCCGCTGTGCCCCATGGCCGATAACACGCGCGCCGCACTTACCGATGCTCTGAAGGGAGCTGGTCTGCTTGATTAAGACCGTCATTATGGGAACGGGCCGCATGGGCTCGCTCATCCGCACTACCGCCGAGGGCATTGTCAACGCCGTTGGAGAGCCCGTTTTTGACATCGTCGCCCAGATCGGCTTCGACTTGAGCGAGCTCGAGAACGCACCGGTTGCCGACGTGATTATCGACTTCTCAAACGTCGTGACCTTCGACGCCGTCGTCGCCTATGTCGAGCGCACGGGTGCGGCGTTGGTCTCGGGCACCACAGGCTACACCCCCGAGCAGATGGACCGCCTGCGCGAGCTGGGCCAGAATGCCCGCGTCATGCACTCGGGCAACTACTCTATCGGCATCGCCGCCCTGCGTCACCTAGTGGCCCAGGCCACGCGTGAGCTGCCCGGCTTTGACTGCGAGATTGTCGAGACGCACCACAACCAAAAGGTCGACGCCCCCAGCGGCACTGCCAAGTTGTTGCTCGACGCCGTCGTCGAAGCTGAACCCGAGGCAGGCTACCACCCCGTCTATGGACGCGAGGGCATGTGCGGCGCGCGCGACCCCAAGGAGATCGGCATGCACTCGCTGCGCGGCGGCACCGTCGCCGGCGTGCATGAGGTGAGTTTCTTTGGCCAGGACGAGGAGGTCACACTCACCCACCGCGCCACGAGCCGTCAGATCTTCGTCAACGGCGCCTTGGCAGCCGCGCAAAAGCTCGTCACCCGCGAACCCGGCTTCTATACGTTCGACCAGGTCATGTTTGCCTAACCAGATATCAACCGAATCCACCCAAAGGAGAGACAGCATATGAGCAACGCAGCCGAGATGGATGCACAGGAGATTATCAACTACATCGCCACCGCGCCCAAGAAAACGCCCGTCAAACTGTACGTGCGAGAAAAGCCGGGCATGAAGGTCCAGTGGGGCAATGCACACGTCTACGGCGGCCGTCGTGGCAAGACCGTCTTTGGTGACTGGGATGAGCTCAAGGCCATCCTCGATGCCAATGCCGACTCCATCGACTACTACGACGTCGAGAATGACTGCCGCAACTCCGCCGTCCCCATGCTCGACCTTAAGGGCATCAATGCCCGCATCGAGCCGGGCGCGATCATCCGCGACCGCGTCGAGATCGGCGATCGCGCCGTCATCATGATGGGTGCCATCATCAACATCGGCTCCGTTATCGGCGAGGGCTCTATGATTGATATGGGCGCCGTCCTAGGCGGCCGTGCAACCGTGGGCAAGAACTGCCACATCGGCGCCGGCACCGTGCTGGCAGGCGTTGTGGAGCCCGCCAGCGCCACGCCCGTCATCATCGAGGATGATGTCATGATCGGTGCCAACGCCGTGGTCCTGGAGGGCGTGCGCGTGGGCAAGGGTGCTGTCGTTGCCGCCGGCGCCGTATGCGTCGA
The DNA here is from genome assembly GCA_900554595.1 of uncultured Collinsella sp. GTDB lineage: Bacteria > Actinomycetota > Coriobacteriia > Coriobacteriales > Coriobacteriaceae > Collinsella. The sequence continues at coordinate 3,991 of USHZ01000164.1, forward strand.
GGACGTCCCCGCCGGCGCCGTCGTGGCCGG
>USHZ01000165.1 GCA_900554595.1 uncultured Collinsella sp.
TGATCAGACGGTTGCCCAGACGGATGGCGTCGTTCATGTTGTGCGTGACCATGAGTGTGGTCAGGTGGTTCTCGTCGACGATCTCCTCGGTCAGGTTGAGCACCTTAGAAGCCGTCTTGGGGTCGAGGGCCGCCGTGTGCTCGTCGAGCAGCAGTAGGCGCGGCTTGGTGAGCGTGGCCATCAGCAGGGTGAGTGCTTGGCGCTGGCCGCCCGAGAGCAGGCCGACCTTAGCGTTAAGGCGCGTATCCAGACCAAGGTCCAGACGCTTGAGCAGCTCAACGTACTCGTCCTTCTCGGCCTTGGTGACGCCCCACGAAAGGCCGCGACGCTGGCCACGGCGCTTGGCGAGGGCCAGGTTCTCGGCGATTTGCATGTCGGCAGCGGTACCGCGCATGGGGTCCTGGAACACGCGGCCCAGGTACTTGGCGCGCTGCGACTCGCTCAGACGCGAGATATCGGTGCCGTCGAGCTCGATGACACCCGAATCGAGCGGATACACGCCGGCGATCATGTTGAGCAGCGTGGACTTGCCGGCGCCGTTGCCGCCAATCACGGTTACAAAGTCGCCGTCGTTAAGGGTGAGGTCGACGCCGGTAAGAGCGCGCTTCTCGGTGACGGTGCCCTTGTTAAAGGTCTTTTTGACGTGCGAGAGCTTAAGCATCTGCCTCATCTCCCCTCGTATAGGAGCTGCGGAGCTTGTAACGCTCCCAAACCACAGGTACGCACAGGGCAACGGCGACGATCACGGCGGAGAGCAGCTTCATGTCGTTGGCGTCCATGCCCAGCTGCAGCACGATGGCGCGAATGAGGAAGTACACCACGGAGCCAAAGACGGCAGAGGCAAGTCGGACGCTAAACTGCGTCAGACCGCCGGGCAGCAGGCGGCCGAGCACCTCGCCGATAACAATGGCGGCAAGACCGATAACGATGGCACCGGTGCCCATGCCAATGTCAGCGTACTTCTGGCTCTGGCAGATGAGCGCACCCGAAAGGCCGATAAGGGCGTTGGAGAGCACGAGGGCGATCATCTTGGTGGAGTTGGTGTTGACGCCCAGGGCGCGGATCATGTACTCGTTGTTGCCCGTGGCACGCAGCGCCGAGCCGATCTCGGTGCCAAAGAACCAGTACAGGATGGCGACGATGGCCACGGCCAGCACAATGCCCAGGATGATGGCAACGGTGGACTGCGGCAGGCCCGTCATGTGGCTGACGGACGAGAAGATGGTGCCCTTGGCAAGGATGGGCGTGTTGGATTTGCCCATGATGCGCAGGTTGATGGACCACAGACTGATCTGCGTAAGGATTCCGGCGAGGATCGCGGGAATCTCAAAAACGGTGGTCAAGATGCCCGTGACAGCGCCCGCGATGGCACCGGCGCACATGCCAGCCAGTACGGCGAGCAAGGGGTCGACGTTATTGTTGACGATGAGCACGGCGCAAACACAGCCGCCGAGGGCAAAGCTGCCGTCGCAGGTCATATCGGGGATGTCGAGCAGGCGGAACGTGATAAACACGCCAAGCACCATAATGCCCCAGAGGACACCCTGCGAAACGGCGCCCTGCAATGCAATGAGCATGCTTCATACCTCCTAGGATAGGGTGGACACGTGATTTTCCATAATAGCGGTAACAATGCATAAAAGAGCTGCGGACGGATGTTTTGTCTCATCCGAAACAAGCAGGGCGAACGCCGGTCTTTAGCGTTCGCCCCAATGACTCAGATATTGAATAACGCAGCTGTGGCGCGCGTGCGGGCCCTAGACGCGTCACCGTGCATGGCGCTATTCGTCCAGAGCGGAAAGGTCGATACCCAGAGCCTCGGCCATCTCGTCGTTCTTGACGACGACCAGGTCCTTGCTCGAGAGGTGCTTGATCGGCATATCCTCGGGCTTGGCCTCGCCCTTCAGGATCTTAACGGCCATCTCGCCTGCAGCGTAGCCCAGGTCCTCGTAGTTGATGGAGAGGGTGAACACGCCGCCGGCCTTGCACATGCCCTCCTCGCCAGTCACGAAGGGGAGCTTGTTCTCCTTGCAGATCTGGCCGACCTGCGAGGCACCCGCGGCGATGGTGTTGTCGGTGGGGGAGTACAGCGCGTCGACCTTGCCCACGGCAGACTCGACGACGGACTGAATCTCGTTGGAGCTCGAGACGGTGAAGTCAGTGTGCTCGAGGCCCAGCTTGTCGAGTTCCTTCTTGGCGGCCTTGATCTGGACGTCGGAGTTGGACTCGGCGGTGCAGTAGAGCAGGCCGACCTTCTTAACGTCGGGCAGGACCTTCTGCATCATCTCGAGCTGCTCGGCGACCGGGGTGAGGTCGGAAGCTCCCGTGACGTTGGTGCCGGGCTTGTCGTTGTCCTGGACCAGGCCGGAAGCGGCGTAGTCGGTGATGGCGCAGCCAACGATGGGGATATCAGCGGTGGCGCCGGCGGCAGCCTGCGCGGCGGGCGTAGCGATGGCATAGATCAGGTTGACGCCGTCGCCTACGAACTTGTCGGCAATGGACTTACACGTGGACTGGTCGTTCTGGGCGTTCTTCTGGTCGATCTTGACCTTGAGACCGCTCTTCTTGATGGCCTTGACGAAGCCGTCGTTGGCGGCATCGAGCGCGGAGTGCTCGGTGAGCTGCAGAACACCGATGGTGTAGTCGGAACCGGCGGCAGCGGAGCCGGAACCAGAGTTGCCGCCGCATCCGGCGAGCGGGGCGAGCGCGAGCAGGCCAGCGGAGACAAGAAGGCTCCTGCGGCTGATGGTGATGTCCTTCATATCATACCCCCAGTAAAAAATGGCTGGAAACACTGCACTAGGAAAAAGTGCAAGTGGGACTATAGTAACGCCGATGTCCATTTTTACAATAACCTGGCGGGTTTTTTAATACTGAACCGGATGGGCGGTGCTGAGGAACGACGGACGGCAACGGGGCTTACGCTGCGGGCGCGGGACTGTCTTCTTCATCTAGCGCGGCAAAGAGTTTCTTGCCGTCGAGCAAACGCGTGCTGACGTTTCTCATGCGGCTGACCTCAACGGTGCGCAGGGTGTCATCGGCGCCTCGGGTGTCGTAGACCGTTCCCAGCAGATACGAGACGCCATCGCGTTGCCTGATGGCAAAGGGCCGGACCGTCATCCGCACCACCTCGGTTTCGCCTCGGGTCAGGACGTTTGAGATATCAAAGCTGACAGTTGTTCCATGGTCGATAGCCTGTTCGACGAGCTCGCACGTGTCGATACGCTTGGCGCGCGGACGCGTTGTCTTGACGGGCGCGTCGTTGGCGGCCGGTGCCGGTTCGGGCATATCGAGATAGCCGCGAACATCGGCGCTCGCCATGGCGACCAGGTGCTGCGCCATGCTCTTTCGAATGGCTATGGGCGTCGATCGGTTGCGCATGACCATGCCATGGAGCCGTATGATCTCCTCGTCAGCAAGCGGGCGGGTGAGGAGCCGATAGCCCACGCCGCGTTTATAGTCGATTTCGTATCCGGCGTGACGAAGTGCGGATATCGAGGTATAGATGCTGCGGCGTGCCGCCGAGATGGGCATGCGGGCGGGGTCGTCGGGATGGGCGAGGAGCTCGACCAGCTCGTCGGAAAGCAGCGCCTTGTCCTCGCCGGTGTTCTCGCTCAAAAGCTGCAGGATGCGCACGGCGCGATAGGCTGCCATCGAGGCGGAGCCCCTGGTCGTGGTCTCGTAGTTTTCAACAACGGCTTCGGTCATAGCGCCCACGTCCTTTCCTTTTTTGGTGATGGCGGATCAGAGCCTAGGGCGCGGAGCCTGGCCAAGGACACGTGGCGCCTTGGACGGTCGATGGTTGCCGGCAAACGGCGGGTCGAGTTTTCAACAACCCTGCCTAACTGACCAAAACCTTGCCAAAAGCTTGACGGCTGCTGTTGAAAAAAGCGCCTCTCGGCCGATGTCGAGAGGCGCTTGTGCGATGAGCGTTGCGCGTGGCGACGCGAGCTAGTGCCCGACGATTAGAAGTCGGCGTTGCCCACGGTGCGCGGGTGCGGCAGGACGTCGCG
>USHZ01000166.1 GCA_900554595.1 uncultured Collinsella sp.
GGGGCGCGGCGGCCGACGAGCGCGAACGCGTGCCGGGCAACTGCTCAGTGCTGCATTTTGCGTTTGACGATGCGGCCGATACGTTTGAACTGGTCGAAGTCTTTACGCAGGAAGACTACGCGCGCGAGCTGGGGCTAGAGCCGCTCGTGGCGGCGGCAGGTCCGCAGCGTGGATAACGCTGACGTTGCGGCCCGGTTTACCGGCGTAATTGTTTGATGCGAAAAGGGCGGAGGTGCATGCGTTTGCTGCATCTCCGCCCCTTGTTTGTTTGGATGCTGGGTTTTCCAGCTTAGCGTTTGAGTTCGCTAGAACCGTGAGACCTGGTGAGTGAGCAGACCCGTCGGAACCTGCGGCGCGCTGCCGCTGACCTGCGCGGCGGGGAACAGCACGGCTACAGCAAAGTTGAACGGCTCTTTGCCAGAGTAGGCGTCGGCAGTGCGGGCCTCGTCGGCCAGAATCTGCGATGCCCCAGCCAGCGCGGCAGCGTAGGTGGGGTCGTCTGCCGGCGTCGGCTTCGGTGCCTGGTCGAGCATGGCTCGGATGGCGGCAACAGCGTCCTCGCGCTTGACTTCCCATACGCGATGCGTAATGCCGGTGGGGTCGGTGACGGCATAAAGCGACGCTCCTTCTTTGGCGGCGCCAAGGATGATATCCATGACGGGCGAGGCTTCGTAGGCGAGCGTTACAGGGCGGGGCTGCACCTTAAGCTCGGCGATCGTGCGCGCGGCGGCGAGTGCGTCGACGCTCTCGGCGGCAGCCTCGTCGCTACCCGTCAGTACGTTAACCGGGCAGATCGCCACGACACCCGTCACGCGTCCCGGCTCGCCCGAGCATTCGTACACGTAATACGCCGCGCCTGGATCCTTGAGCATGAGCCCGTCGGCGATGGCACCGCGCAGGGCGTCGTTGCCGCTCAGGATACCGCCCATTGCAGGCAGCGCCTCTAGCACGCGGTCCTGAGCCGGGCGGATGCAGGGAAACGGAAGTGCTTTCATGGGCGGTCCTAACGCACGAGTCGGTTTGTTCGCGGCTTATTATGCCCCAACTTGGCCGCTTGCGTCCCAGAGCGTGTTGTCGGCGAGCGCGATGAGCACGTTTTGGCAGCGAATGATATCGGCGTGGGGCACATATTCGTTGGGCTTGTGTGCGAGCGCGAGCGACCCGGGACCGTAGCTCATGCAATTGCGGTTGCCTGTCTTGCCGGCAATGACGGCGGTGTCGGTGTAGCCGGTAAAGAAGCCGACGGTCGTGTCCGCGTCCGTCGTGTCGTCTGCCGCGTGCTTGAGTGCAGCCAGAAGGGGAGAGTTCGGGTCGCGCTCGATGGCGGGGCGGTCGCCTGTCACGGTATAGCTGCCATGGCAGCCGGGGACCGCGGCCTCGGCGCCGGCGATGGCCTGCTCTACCATGCGCGTCGCGGCGGTCGTATCAGTCGGCGGGGTCAGGCGCATATCGACCCAGACCTTGGCGTGGTCTGGCACGACATAGGGACGGTAGCCGCCCTCGATCTGTCCAAACGTGATGGTCGATGGCCCCAGCTCATCGTGTACGGGCAGCGCCATGAACACGCGGCGTAACGCGCAGACGACCTCGGCCATGGCGGCGACGGCATCCGCGCCCTTCCAGGGCTGGCTCGCATGCGCCGTCACGCCAGCCATTTCAATCTCGAACCACGTGCGCCCCTTGTGCGCCACCTGAATCTGTCCGTCGGTGGGCTCGGTGTCCAGCACCCATTCGCGCGAGCTGACCCATCCGGCATCAATGGCCGCCTCGGAGCCGCGCATAAAGTCTTCCTCGTCGACCGAGCATATGAGCGAAAAGCCACGTCGGGGCAGCTCGCCGCTTGCCGTCACGCGCTCGAGCGTATGAACCAGTGCGGCAATGGCGCAGGCCAGGCCACCTTTCATATCGCAGGCGCCGCGGCCATAGAGTTTATCGTCGCGCACAACCGCCCCAAGCGGTGCGATGTCTGCGTCCCAGCCATCGCCCAAGGTGACGGTATCCATGTGGCAGATATAGACCAGCCGCGGCTCGTCGCTTTGGCCCGGCACGGTGACTATAAGGTTGCGGCGCCCGGGCAGCACCTCGAGTTCCTCAACCTGCACGGCATGGAGTACCGGACGACTCAACCGCTCCAGCTGGGCCTCAACCAGCACTTTGATATACCGCTCAATTTCATCTTCATACGCGCCCGGGTCTGAGCTGTCGATCCGCACAAGCTCCTGCGCAAGCCGCCAGGCAAAGTCCTCATCAACCATATACAACCTCACAATCAGTTTGCTTTTCAAACCGATTGTAAGACTCCTAAGAGATTCGCGACGCGCGCGCAGCAGCATTTACCGTTCGCAGGCCGAGCCAGCGCGTTTGCCGTCCGAGCGGGTTCACAAACGACGCGGTGGGTACGTAGCCTTTATGGACGACATGCTGTGCGACATATCTGCCTTCCGGTATCACCGGATACCTCCACAGGTCTTGGCGATAATGCCGGACCTGCCCGATTCTGCGGACGATCCGCGCAGGGAGCGCCTTTGCGAGCATCCGCTCGTCGCGCAATTCCTGGGCACCCCGTTACACGTTTTGGCGCAGGGCAGCTGCGGACGTAAGGGCGATCGCATTGTCAGGCATGTTTGGAACGGGGAGAGGCCGTTTGGCTCCGTGCGGCAGACAGGGTTTGGCCTCGATGTCGCGTCCCCGCTCTTTACCCTGCTGACTCTGGCTTCCTCGGTCTCAAACGAGCGTCTAATCATGTGCATGTATGAGATGTGCGGCACCTTTGCCGTGTGCAAGATTGCGCCTCAAGTAAAGTTGGCGCTTGAGCAGGCATATGGGGGCCGGTGGGGCGACGCGCGGTCGGGCTGGGAAAACGTAAAGGATGCCTCGGGGAATCCAACGGACTTGTGGAAACGACCTCCCTTGATTGAGCTCTCTGAGCTTGCAGAGTACGTCAATAAGATCCGGGGGCTCCGCGGCGCTAAATCGTTCACGCGTGCCGCGAAATGCATTACGGGGGTGGCGGCATCGCCGCTCGAGGTCCAGGCTTCGATGCTGTTTGGCCTTACGAGGTTGCGCGGCGGCGAAGGGCTGCGCCTTACCAATAACGTTGAGATTCGCATGACGCGCAGTGCTCGCCTGATTTCGGGGCTTGATAGGCGCTATGCGGATATTCTGCTGGCAAATAAGGACGGCAGCCGAGAGTGCCTGGTTGAATGCCAAGGTAAAGCCATTCACGGATCCATAGAATCCAAGATCTCGGACTCCGATCGAACGACGGCGCTGCAAGCCATGGGATATCCCGTCGTTTTGATGACCTATGGCCAGCTGGCCGACTCCGATGCCTTCCGCGTGGTGATGGAGCTCATCATGTCCTATCTCGATGTGCCGCTGAAAGACAAGACACCGCGGCAGCAGGAGCTCGAACGGCGACTTCGTGAGGAGATTTTTATCAATTGGGCGGAAATGTAGTCGCGCGGGTGGAAAACGGTCGCGCGAGCTAGAGTTTTGGTCGCGAAAAAGGCTTCAGTTTCGCCTTGGAAGGGCTTTAAAAATGCTACCCAAAACAAGTTTTTTCGGAAAATCGACAGTCAACTTGAATGTGGTATATAGAGATCGATTTTTACCTACTAAGGACCCTGATAAAGCTGTTTATCAAAGCGGGTGCGCTTGGTGATTTGGGTCTTACTGTCGATTATCCGAAAAAACTTATTCTGGGTAGCATTTTCTTAACATGCCGGAGCAACGAATTCGGCTCCCGTTTCGTGAATACGGGGGCCGAATGGGCTTCATGGCCTTCCTGGCAGGCTTGGCGCCGTCGCTATTTGATCACGCGCACGCGATACATCGACGGAATCTGCTTGAGAGCCTCAATGGTGCTGCTGTCCAGGTGCTCGTCGGTATCGAACATGGTGTAGGCGTTCTCGC
>USHZ01000167.1 GCA_900554595.1 uncultured Collinsella sp.
CCTATGATGGCGGTCGCGCAATCGTCGTGGGTGGCGAGGGCTGGCACGAGGGCGTCAAGGGTATCGTAGCGAGCCGTCTGACCAACCGTTATCACGTGCCGGCGCTGCTCTTCTCGATCGAAGACGGTATCGCTCGCGGCTCGGGTCGCTCGGTGGGCAAGGTCAACCTGTTCGACGCCGTAGAACGCTGCTCGGATCTGCTGGTTCGTCGCGGCGGGCATGCGGGCGCGGTGGGCGTGACCATCGAGGCGTCCAAGCTCGACGAGTTCCGTCGTCGTCTTTCCGCCGTGCTGTCCGAACTTCCCGCCGAGGACTTTGAGGACACCGACGAGGTTGCCGCCACGGTCGACCTCTCCGAGCTGAATATTGAGACCATCGAGCAGATCTCCCGTCTTGAGCCGTTTGGCCAGGGCAACAAGGTGCCGCTTCTGGCCGCCGAGGGCGTGACGATGTGCGATCGCGCCGTGGTGGGCAAAACCGGCGAGCACATGCGCTTCGTGGCGACCGATGGCGCCGCGAGTGTGCCGGCCATTATGTTCCGCGTGCCGCAGATCGATAAACTCATCAATTGCGATAGCGCTGTCGATTTGGTGTTCGAGGCCGTTGCCGAGCATTGGCAAGGTCGCGTAAAGCCCAAGCTCATGATCAAAGATGTCTTGGTGCGCGATACCGCGGCGCCCAATATCGACGATCCGGCATGTGAGCTTCGTCGCGGCGTGGAGCCTGCGGACGCCGGTCTTCGTCTGGAGTCCCGCAAGCGCCAAACGCTCGCCCAGCTTTCTTATACCGAGCTCACGCGCTCGCTTATCCATAGCTTTATCGGCTCGAACCAGCCGCACCGCGCGCAGGTCGAGGCGCTCGATGCCCTGGCCGATCACCAAAGTGTTCTGGCCGTTATGGGAACGGGGCGCGGAAAGTCGCTCATCTTCCATGTGCACGCTGCGCGCGAGGCGGTCCTTCGTGGGCGTGCGAGCATCTTTGTCTATCCGCTGCGTGCGCTCGTTGCCGACCAGGCCTATCACCTCTCGTCGACGATGGCTGCGCTCGGCATTGGCGTGGGCGTGTTGACCGGCGAGACCGTGGAGGCAGCGCGCGATGACGTGTTTGCCGGCCTGGCTTCGGGCCGCACCGGCATCGTGCTCACGACGCCCGAGTTCCTGTCTATTCACCGCGACCGCTTTGCGCGTTCGGGGCGCATCGGTTTCGTTGTTATCGATGAGGCGCATCATGCCGGTCTTGCCAAGGGCGGCGACCGTAGCGCATACCTCGACATGTCCGATATCCTCAAGGCCCTGGGCGATCCGGTCGTTCTGGCCACGACGGCCACCGCAACGGCTCCGGTCGTGGCCGAACTCGCCCGCGTGCTGCCGATTACTCGTACGGTGGTCGACGAGACGGTGCGCGAGAACTTGCAGCTCGAGGATGACCGAGACCTTGCGAGCCGCGAAAACCGCCTGGTGTCAATCGTGGCGACGGGGGAGAAGACCGTCATCTACGTCAACTCGCGCGACCAGTCCGTGGCGCTTGCTAAGACGCTGCGCAAGCGGGTACCCGATTGCGCGACCCGCATCGCGTTCTATAACGCGGGGCTTGCGCGCTCCGATCGTCGCCGTGTCGAGGAAGCGTTTCGTGACGGAAGCCTCAGCTGCATCGTTTCGACCTCTGCCTTTGGTGAGGGCGTGAACCTTCCCGATATTCGCCATGTCGTGCTCTACCACATGCCGTTTGGCGCCATCGAGTTCAACCAGATGAGCGGACGCGCCGGTCGCGATGGCCAACCTGCCGTGATTCACCTGCTCTATTCGTCGCGTGACGCTCGCATTAACGAGCGCCTGCTCGACTGCTACGCGCCCGAGCGCGATGAACTCGTCACGCTCTATCGAGCGCTGCAGACTATGTGGCGCTCCAACCGCGGCAAGACCGGGGACGATTCCTTTAGCGCGAGCGATATCGACATCGCGCAGATGTGCCTTGCCATCGATGCTCGCACGCCGGTCGACGAGCGCTCGGTGGAAAGCGGCCTGGGAATCTTCGAAGAGCTTGGTTTCTGTCGCGTTTCGGGGTTTGACGATACGCGTCGCATCGCGATGGCCGAAAACCCTGGCCGCGTGCAATTGAGCAGGTCAATTCGCTATTTGGAGGGCTTGCGCTCGCGCATAGAGTTCTCGGCTTTCCGGAGCTGGGCGCTCGATTCGTGCGCTTCTGATATGCTAGCCAAAGTTAACCGCCCGATCGTACCGCGGGCCTAGGGGAAGGGGACCTCGATGGATGCCGCAGCCCGTACCGCCCATGATTCCACCCTCCAGCCGTTTTCGGAGATGGAGCACTATAAGCATGCCGACGAGCTGCCGCCCGAGATTATGGCGGACAGCTACGACAAGCTGGAGCGCCTGTGCCTCAAATATATGAATGAGGACGACTTTTCTAAGGTGGAGCAGGCCTATTGCTTTGCTGCCGAGAAGCACTGTAACCAAAAGCGGCGCTCGGGTGAGATGTACATCAACCATCCCGTCGAGGTGGCCATCATTTTGGCCGATCTCAAGATGGACTGCGATGTGGTGTGCGCCGCGCTGCTGCACGATACCGTCGAGGATACCGAGACCTCGCTTGCCGATGTTTCCGGCCTGTTTGGCGATACGGTAGCCGAGCTCGTCGATGGCGTGACCAAGCTCACCAACATCGAAGTCGATAGCATGGACGAGAAGCAGGCGCTTACGCTGCGCAAGATGTTCCTCGCCATGTCCAAGGACATCCGCGTTATCATCGTCAAACTTGCCGACCGCCTGCATAACATGCGTACGCTGGCGGCCCTTCGCGAGGACCGTCGCCTGTTTAAGGCCCGCGAGACCATGGACGTGTATGCGCCCCTGGCCGACCGTCTGGGCATGAGTTCTATTAAGTGGGAACTCGAGGACCTGTCCTTCTTCTACCTGGAGCCCGATGCCTACCAGCGCATCGCGCGCATGGTGGCTGAGTCGCGCGAGGTTCGCGAGCGCTACCTGGCCGAGACCATCAAGACGCTCACCGACGAGCTCAACCGCATTGGCCTGGAGGGTTTCCAGATTAATGGCCGCTCCAAGCACTATTGGTCCATCTATCAAAAGATGAAGCGCAAGGGCAAGGAGTTCTCCGAGATCTACGACCTGGTGGCGCTGCGCGTTATTACCCATTCGGTGCGCGATTGTTACTCCACGCTCGGTGCGGTGCATACGCTGTGGCACCCCATGCCCGGTCGCTTTAAAGACTATATCGCCATGCCCAAGGTCAATAACTACCAGTCACTCCATACGACGGTTATCGGCCCCACGGCCCGCCCGCTTGAGATTCAGATTCGAACCTATGAGATGCACGAGCAGGCAGAGTACGGCATCGCCGCCCACTGGCTGTACAAGAAGTCGGGCGGATCGTCTGCCTCTAAGACCAACGATGCGCAGCGTCTGGACGACCAGATCAACTGGCTTAAGCACTCACTCGACTGGGCGGCGTCTGACGAGATCACCGATGCCAAGGAATACCTGCACTCACTGAAGGTCGACTTGTTCGACCAGGAAATTTTTGTCTTTACGCCCAAAGGCGAGGTCATGGCGCTTCGTGCCGGCTCTACACCGCTCGACTTTGCCTACGCCGTTCATACCGAGGTCGGTAACCACTGCGTCGGCGCCAAGATCAACGGTGCGGTGGCGCCGCTCACGCACGAAATCAAGACGGGTGACCGTGTCGAGATTCTGACTAACAAGAGCTCTAAGCCGTCGCGCGATTGGCTTAAGATCGTCAAGACACCTTCGGCCAAATCAAAGATTCGCCGTTACTTCGCCGCCGCGACCAAAGACGATGACGCTGCTGCCGGCCGCGA
>USHZ01000168.1 GCA_900554595.1 uncultured Collinsella sp.
AGACGCGCGCCGGGTTCTCGCTCATCAAGCGGCACAGATCCTCGGGGCCCAGCTGTCCCTCAAAGCTCGTAGCGATCGCGACGGGGCGATGCTCCACACCGGGCCCGCCGTTGGGAATCGCGCGGAAGTCGTCGCGCCCGCGGTCCTTTTGCCCGTGCAGGTTAAAGCTGCAGTGGTCGGTCGCAATCGTATCGATCTCGCCGGCCACAAGCGCCTCGCGCAGTGCCGCACGGTCGCCGGCATGGCGCAGCGGCGGACTCATCACATACTTGGCACCCGCAAAGCCGTCCTCGCCCTGCTCCAAGTAGCACGTATCGTCGAGCATCAGATACTGAGGGCAGGTCTCGACATAGATATTCTTCTGCCCGCGCGCCTTGGCAGCGCGGATGGCCTCGAGCCCCAGCTTGGTCGAAAGGTGCACCACGTTGACCGGTGCGTCGCCGGCCAGGTGCGCCAGATATAGCAGCCGGCTCACTGCCTCGGCCTCGCACACATCCGGACGGCTGAGCGCATGGCCCTCGGGCCCGTGGATGCCCTGCTCAAACACGCGCTTCTGCAGCTCATTCACCAGCGTACCGTTCTCGCAATGCACGCACAGTATGCCGCCAATACGCTTGAGCTCCTCGAGCACCTCGAGCGTCTCGGCATCGTCCAGGCGCAGGTGGTCATAGGCAAAGTAGGTCTTGAACGACGATACGCCCGCCTCGCGCATGGCCGAGAGATCGGCGCGGTTACGCTCGTTCCACTCGGCGAGTGCCATATGAAAGGCGTAGTTAGCCGTGCAGGTGCCATCGGCGCGGCGATGCCACTCGGCCAAGGCATCGGGCATGGTCACGCCGCGATCGGCCGTCGCGTAGTCCACGATGGTCGTCGTACCGCCGCAGGCAGCCGCACGCGTACCGGTCTCAAAGCTATCGGCCGTCCAATCCATGCCAGTCCAGCACTGCATGTGCGTGTGACCGTCGATAAAGCCGGGAAACACCCAACAGCCCGCGGCATCTTCGACGGTATCGCCCTCGGCCGGCTCGATCGCCGCGGCGATCCGCACGATCTTATCGCCATCCATGGCAAGATCGGCGCGGCGAAGCCCCTGTGGCGTCACGAGCGCGCCGTTTTTGATGATGATCATAATTGCTCCTTATTGATTGATGCAGTTGGCCACGCGATCAAAATACGAGCAGGCGGCGATATGCTCCGTTATGCGTCGCTGTCCCTTGGCGGTATCGACGTCCCACAGCTCGTAGGCACGCGCCTCGACCAGCACCACGTCGATACGGTCCTTGAGAATCGAACCGCCACCGTCCTTGCCCTCAAGACACATGAGTGCATCGAACAGTTCCGCCGGAAAGAGCACCGGGCTCGAAGGCTCACCGTTGCACGCAAGACGCACCGGATGCTTGCGGCCACGCTCATCAAATGCACGAACCATAGCCTCAAAAGAATCCGCGCTCACAAGCGGCTGGTCGCCCGGCAAAAAGAGGCAACCCTTCCAGCCGCGACTCGCCCCCCACGAAAGGCCCGCACGGACGCTTTCGCTACGCAGCTCGCCATCGTGCAGCGCACACGGGCAATGCTTGTCCTCGCAAATCTGGGCGACCTCGGGCCAACGCGTCGAAACCACAACGTCAAAGCCCCGGGGAACCGAATCGATAGTCCAGGCAATCAGCGGCTTGCCATAGATATCGGCAAGCATCTTGTTAGAGCCAAACCGCTTGCCCTCGCCCGAAGCCATAATGACGCAACCGAGTTTCATCTCCGCAAACCTCCCCTGGCTACCTTGGACATCATAGTTGCTATACCCACCATAGCAAGCTCGCACTCCGTCGGAACAGGCACGCACTCGTTTTCCAGCGAACGCCCCTTGGCTCCCCATAGCACAAAGGAGGGCACCCCGCGACGCAGGGCACCCTCCTCAATGGTGCAGATATGCCTACTCAGCGTCGCCGGTAAACGTGGTACCGGTCTTGCCGGCAAGACCGTCACGCGCCTTCTCGAGCAGCGTGATGAGCGCCGTGCGGCCCGGCTTGCTCTCGGCAAACGTCGAGGCAGCCTGGACCTTGGGCAGCATGGAGCCGCGACCGAACTCGTTGGCCTCGGACAGACGCTTTACGTCAGCCGCGGTCAGTGTGTCGAGCCACTGCTCGTGGTCGGTGCCAAAGCCAATGGCAACCTTCTCCACGGCCGTCAGGATAATCAGGGCATCGGCGTCGAGCTGCTCGGCGAGCTTCTCGGCCGCAAAGTCCTTATCGATGACGGCGGCAGCGCCCTTAAGGTGGTTGCCCTGGGCCTTGGTGACGGGAATGCCGCCACCGCCGCAGGAGATCACCACGTGGTTGGACTCGACGAGCGACTTAATGGTGTCGAGTTCGACGATGTTCACGGGCTTGGGCGAGGCAACCACGCGACGGAAGCCCTGCTTCTCGTCGTGGATGAACTGATAGCCGCGGTCGGCTTCCAGCTCCTTGGCCTCGGCCTCGCTCATCCACGGACCGATCGGCTTGACCGGGTCGGCAAAGGCCGGGTCGTCCGCCGCAACCTCGACCTGGGTGAGCACGGTGGCGACACCCTTGTCGATGTTGCGGTCGAGCATTTCCTCGCGCAGCGCATTTTGCAGGTCATAGCCAATGTAGCCCTGGCTCATGGCGCCGCAAACGGACAGCGGGCAGGGGATGTACTTCTGAGGGTTAGAGCGCGTGAGCTCTGCCATCGCATTGGCGATCATGCCCACCTGGGGGCCGTTACCATGCACGACGACGACCTCGTTACCCTCCTCAATCAGGTCGACGATAGCCTTGGAAGTCGTCTTGACGGCCTCCATCTGCTCGGGAAGGTTGGCGCCGAGGGCGTTTCCACCCAGGGCGACAACAATACGCTTAGCCATTTCTCAGCCCAGCTTTAGGCCTGGAACCAGCGGGCGGTGTTGCGCTCGTCGAGGGCCTTGAGGGTAGCGGCGGGATCGGCAACCTTCTGCAGGAACATCATGGCTGCAATGGCGTACGGCTTGTAGCTGGCCTCCTTGTACATGCCCACACGGTGCATGTCGAAGACGTCGGCGTTGACCTCGCCGTGCTCGCAGGAGACACCGGAGATGTCGGCGGGCAGCGGATGCATAAAGATGGTGTCCTGGCCGTTGGCGGTCTTCTCCATGAGCTCGGTCGTGGAGCACCAATCCTGATGCGTAGCGTTCTGAGCGAGCAGCTCCTTCTCGAGCGCAGCGATGCCGGCGTCGTCGCCCTCGGCGTACAGGTTGGTGCGCTTCTCCATGGCGGCAAACGGAGCCCAGCTCTTGGGGATCACGATGTCGGCGCCCTCGAAGGCCTCGGCCATGGTGTTGACCTGCTTAAAGGTGGTGCCGGACTCGGCGGCATAGCCCTTGGCGCGCTCGACGACCTCGGGCATGAGGTCGTAGCCCTCGGGGTGAGCCAGGGTGACGTCCATGCCAAAGCGGGGCAGCAGGCTGATCAGCGACTGCGGGCAGGACAGCGGCTTGCCGTAAGAGGGCGAATAGGCCCAGGTAACGGCAACCTTCTTGCCCTTGAGGTTCTCGAGGCCGCCAAACTCGTTGATGAGGTAGAGCATGTCGGCAGAGGACTGCGTGGGGTGATCGGAGTCGGACTGCAGGGAGATGAGCGTGGGACGGTGATCCAGAACGCCGTCCTCGTAGGCCTGCTGGACAGACTCGGAGACCTCGGCCATGTAGGCGTCGCCCTTGCCGATGTACATGTCGTCGCGGATGCCGATGACGTCGGCCATGAAGGAAATCATGGTAGCGGTCTCGCGGACGGTCTCGCCGTGGGCGATCTGGGACTTCTTCT
>USHZ01000169.1 GCA_900554595.1 uncultured Collinsella sp.
GCGGAATGTGCAAGGGCTCGGGCATGATCATGCCCAACATGGCCACCATGATCGCTGTTATCACCACCGATGCCCCCGTCGAGCCGGCGGCGCTCCACGCCCTGTTGCTCTCCACCGTCAAGCAGACCTTCAACAAGGTAACGGTCGATTCCGACACCTCGACTAACGACACCTGCATCATGCTTGCCTCCGGCGCCGCTGCCGCAGATGCCGAGCCTATTGTCGAGGGCTCTGACGCCTTCGACGAGCTGGCCTTTGCCGTGCATGAGGTGTGCGAGAGCCTGGCGCGCAACATCGCCGCAGATGGCGAGGGCGCATCCAAACTCGTGACGGTTAACGTCACCGGCGCCGCCAACGACGAGGAGGCCGATATCGCCGCTCGTGCTGTCGCCAACTCGCCGCTCGTCAAGACCTGCATCGCCGGCCACGACTGCAACTGGGGCCGCGTTGCCATGGCGCTCGGCAAGTGCGGCGTGCAGTTTAACCAAGAAGATGTGTCCATCGACATGATGGGTATGCCCGTCTGCCGTGATGGCCTGACCGTTCCCTTTGACGAGGACGAGGCGCTGCGTCGCTTTGAGGCGCCCGAGATCGTGATCTCGGCAGACCTGGGCGCAGGGGACGCGGCGACCACCGTGTGGACTTGCGACCTCACGCACGAGTACATCTCCATTAACGGCGACTACCGTTCCTAGACTCCCGATGTGCCGCGCGTCCCGCTGCAATCGCGGGCAACGAGGTGCGGCGCGATAGCTACACGAAAGACGAGGCAGACTATGAAGTTCGCACGCGACTGTCGCTCGAGCGAATCCAACGAAGTTACCGCGCAGCTGCTGTTCGAGGCGCTGCCGTGGATTAAGAACCTGACCGGTAAGACGGTCGTTATCAAGTACGGCGGTGCCGCCATGGTCGACGAGCAGCTGCGCCGTGACGTGATGAGCGACATCGTCCTGCTCAAGATTATCGGCATGCGCCCTGTTATCGTGCACGGTGGCGGCAAGGCCATCAACGAGGCGCTCAGCCACTACGACATCCCCGTCGAGTTTAAGAACGGCCAGCGCGTGACTACGCCTGCCACCATGGATATCGTGCGCGAGGTACTGGGCGGCAAGGTCAATCAGGAGCTGGTCGCGGCGCTCAACCACCACGGCAACCTGGCCGTGGGCGTGTCCGGCAGCGACGCCGGTACCCTTATCGCCGAGCCGCTCGACCCAGAGCTCGGCCGCGTAGGCAAGGTCACACACGTCAACACCGACTATATCGAGCGTTTGCTCGACAGCGAGTACATTCCCGTTATCGCCACGGTCGCGGCGGGGGAGGACGGTGGCTTCTTCAACATCAACGCCGATACCGCCGCCGGCGCCGTTGCGGCGGCGCTTCATGCGCACAAGGCGATCTTCTTGACCGACGTCGACGGCCTGTACAAGGACTTTAGCGATAAGGATTCGCTCATCTCCAACCTGACGCTCGACGAGGTCAATGAGATGCTCTACGGCGGAGAAGTCGATAAGGGCATGATTCCCAAGCTGCGCGCCGCCGTCGATGCGCTTACCGCCGGCGTGTTCCGAGCCCACATCATCAACGGCACGACGCCGCACTCGCTGCTGCTGGAGCTGCTGACCGATGCTGGCGTCGGCACCGTAATCCATTCCACCGAGACGGCTTACGAGTTCGATACGCATCCGCACCCGCTTTCGACCTTTGCGGCACGCCTGACCGAGAACCTCGACGAGGTCGAGAAGCTCCAGACGGTCTAGCTGACCCGCGGTCGTCGCGTCCCTGCACCCATAGCCCTGCGCCGTACGGCGCCCAACGAAAGGCATCCCATGTCACTTGCAACTCAACAATCGCTCGAATCCCATTACGTTATGCATACCTTTGGTCGCTCTCCGGTAGAGTTTGTCGAGGGCCACGGCATGAAGCTCACCGGCGATGACGGCCGTGAGTATCTTGACTTTCTCGCTGGTATTGGCGTGTGTAGCCTAGGCCACGGTAATCCTGCAGTGCTTTCGGCGCTCGAGGCGCAGACCAAAAAGCTTCTGCATGTGTCTAACTACTTCTACATCGAGCAGCGTGGACAGGTCGCGGCGCTGCTGTCCAAGCTTGCCAACGACGACGTAGATGGTGTGTGCGTGCTGGCCGATGCCATTGCCGCCGGCGATGAGACCACGGCCGCTGCGCTCGGTGCCCCGGCTGCGGACGAGCAGGTATGGGAGACGTTCTTTGCCAACTCCGGTGCCGAAGCCAACGAGGGCTCGATGAAGCTCGCGCGTCTGTACGCCAAGCGTGCTGGTAACGGCGGCAACACCATCGTATGCATGCGCGGCGGCTTCCACGGCCGTACGCTCGAGACCATTGCCGCCACCATGCAGGATTGGCTGCAGGACAGCTTCCGTCCGCTGCCGGGCGGCTTTGTGGCCTGCACGCCCAACGATGTCGATGAGCTGCGCGCAATCTTTAAGCAGCTGGGAAGCGAGATTTGCGCCGTGATGCTCGAGCCGGTTCAGGGTGAGAGCGGTGTGCATCCCATGACCGAGGAGTTTATGACGGCGGCGCGCGACCTGGCGCACGAGGCCGGTGCCGTCCTTATCGCCGACGAGGTCCAGTGCGGTCTGTTCCGCTCCGGCAAACCGTTCGCTTATCAGACCTATGGCGTGGAACCCGACATCATGAGTCTTGCCAAGGGCATCGCCGACGGCGTTCCCATGGGCGCCGTGGTGGCAAAGAAGGAGATAGCCGACGTGTTTAAGCCCGGCGACCACGGCTCGACCTTTGGCGGTAGCTGCTTGGCCGTCGCGGCATGCGCCGCGACGCTCTCCGCGCTCGTGCGCGGCGACTACGCTGAGCATGCTGCCAAGGTGGGCGCCTATATGGAACAGGCGCTGGCCAAGCTTCCGCACGTTACCGAGGTACGCGGTCGCGGCTTGATGCTCGGCTGCGACCTGGATGAGGCAGCGGGCGATGCGCATGATATTGTTGCCCGTGCGCTGGCCGCCGGTGCTGTGATTAACGCTACTGGTGCCCACACACTGCGTTTCCTGCCGCCGCTTGTCTGCGAGGAAGCCGACGTGGACAGCCTGATCGAGATCCTGTCGGACGTTTTGGCCTAACACAGTGCAATAACTTAATTTGGACCGGGTTCTGGACTGCGGACGTGCCATATGCGGCACGATTCAGCGGTCTGGAGCCCGTCTTGCTATCGATTTACCATGGTTGGGATAGGCCGTGTGCAAAAAGTGGCAAATATGAGTACGGGCACTAACTTCGTAACATATAAATGAGGCGTTTTTAGATGAGTTGGGCCACATATGTCCAGTTTTGTAGTTAGTAAATTGGCGTAACTGGACTATAGATCGTCGTTCTAATGTCGGATTTGCCTTTTATGACTTCGAAAACGCTGCTATCAAAAAGGTGGCAGTACTCATATTTGGCATTTTTTGCACACGGGTATTCGCCAAGGGTCCATTTCGCCGCCCGCGCCCCGCTTCGCTCCTCGCGTGCTGCGCTGGAAAATGCTTGCGCGTTTCCTCAGCTCCGCACCCTGTCGAGTTCGAATCCCATGCACTGGGCCCGAAAAAAGGCCTCCATCGCTGGAGGCCTAACAAATCAGTGGTGGGCGATGAGGGATGTCGCGTGCGGCTTCGCCGCCCGCTTCCGCTTCGGGCCTGCGGCCCTCGCGTGCTGCGCTGGAAAACGCTTGCGCGTTTCCTCAGCTCCGCACCCTGGCGGGTTCGAATCCCTCTGCGATGGGCCCAAACAAAAACGGTCCCCTTTCGAGG
>USHZ01000170.1 GCA_900554595.1 uncultured Collinsella sp.
GAGTTCCGCACGCAAAGGAGGCGCCAGTGGCGCCTCCGTCTTGCGCAGGACTGTTCGAAGTAGCAAGTTAAGGACCAGGGGTCCCCGTTACCCGAGCGTTTTTGTGCTAGTTGAATTTGAAGATCTTTGAGGCAAGATGGTATAGGCCGAGTGTGGTTTTGTCTCCGGCCCGTCCGCGCAGATTGGTGAAGAACCCGACCACGCCGTAGCGGGCACGACGATACATGCGCTCGTCGTACTCCTTCAGGTCCTTCCACAGCGTCTTCAGGCGCTCATCGGCACAATCTTCTTCGGAAAGCTTGGTGAGCACCGAGCAAATCGCCATCATCATGGTGAAGTAGCCCATCATGTACGAACGCAGACGCGAGGACTCAACGTCCTGGTACAGGTGGAACGATTCCATCATGATGCGCGTTACGCGGAACTGCTGGCCCAGGCGCTTGACCATCGTGGCCTCATTGACGCTCTGGCCCTCGCGACCGATAAAGTAGCGATAGAGGTCGATGTCGGCGTAATACATGGTCTTGCAGCGCGGCAGCGGCACGTATGCGTAGATATTATCCACGTAGAACGTGTGTGCCGGCATAGGCAGATTGGACTCGCGCAGCACATCGGTGCGATAGCACAGGCTATGCATGAGCAGGTTCTGATCGGGACGGAAGTGTCCGATCTGGTTCCAAGAGAAAATCTTTTTGCGCGGCAGGGCAAACTTGTAGCCAATAGCGGTATGCGTGCCCTCGTAAACCTTCTCGTACACGTAGTTCGAGATAAACAGGTCGACGCGCTGGTCGCGCTCCTCAAAGCCACGCAGAATCGACAGCATGGTCGAAAGCGCCGCACCGTCGAGCCAGTCGTCCGAGTCAACGACCTTGTAATAGGTGCCCTGTGCCTCGCGCAGGCCCGAGAGGACGGCGATACCGTGGCCGCCATTCTCCTGGTGCACCGCGCGGATGATTCCGGGATAACGGGCCTCCCACTCGTCGGCCTTGGCGGCCGTCTCGTCCTTGGAGCCGTCGTCCACCACGATAATCTCGATATCGGTGGCGTAATTGCTCCCCTCCAAGATGGAGGTGATGCAATGGTCCATATCCTTGGCGGCGTTATATGAGGGAATACCGAATGTTATGACTTTATGCATGGCAGGCGATAATCTCATCCGAAAGATCGAGGGCAGAATTGGTCACGGCGTCCATATCGTAGTAACGATACTCGGCCAGACGACCAACCGGGTGGAAGTTCGTCAGGTTCTGGACGCGCTCAAGATAGCGCTCGTAGAGCTCACGGTTCTCGGGCTCCAGGATAGCGTAGTACGGCGTCTCGCCCGAACCGGGCGTATAGGCCTTGGAGTACTCCTTCATGATGGTGGTCTTGCCGGGCAAAACCTGACCGGTCATGTTCTTGAACTCGGTGATGCGCGTATAGTCCTCGCTCGTGGTGTAGTTGACGGTGCCCACGGGCTGGAACTGATCCATATCGAGCGTCTCGAACTTCATATCGAGCGTGCGGTACGGCAGCGCGCCCAGGTCGAGGTTGAACAGCTCGTCAAGTGGACCGGTGTAGACGATCTCGCCACCATAGACCTTGCCGTCGATCTTGACGGTGGTCTCGTCAATTTCAAAGAGGTCACGGGCGTCTACGTCACAGAATACGTCGATCAAATCGTGATCGAGCATATGCTCGAACAGCGCGGTGTAGCCGTCCTGCGGCATACCCTGGAAAGGAGCCTGCGGGAAATAGCGATCGTCATCGCCCACAAAGACGGGAACGCGGCCGGTGATCGAGGGGTCGATCTGGTCGGGCGTCTGGCCCCACTGCTTCATGGTGTAATGCAAAAAGACGTTCTCATAGACATAATCGGCGACCTCGGCAAGATCCGGGTCGTTCTTCTTGCGCAGCTCCATAATGGGCACCTTGACGTCCTTGCCAAAGGTCTCCACGAGCTTTTGGTACAGTTCCTCGCCGCGCTCATCGCCAAAGGCAAGCTTAAGGCTCGCATGGTTAAAGGGCACGGGCATAAGGGTACCGTTGATGTTGGCGAGCACCTTGTGCTGGTAGTCCGTCCACTTGGTAAAGCGCGACAGGAAGTTATGGACGCGCTCGTTAAAAGTGTGATAGATGTGCGGACCGTACTCGTGGACCAGGATTCCGGCCTCGTCAGTGCAGTCGTAGGCATTACCCGCGATGTGGCCGCGACGCTCCAAAACGGCAACACGATAGCCGATGGTTTCGGCAAGACGGCGGGCGCAAACGGCACCGGCATAACCGGCGCCGACGACGATCATGTCATACACACCGGCATTAAAGCCTTCAGGCAGGCCTGAGGTAATCTGCATCGATACTCCTTGTCAAAAGCCACACGCTTTTTAACTGGGCTTTTTCTCGAACATACGTCGAGACATATTTATCAGAGCGATTATAGCGCTAATGCGTCCTATAATGAGCTTGCCACACAAGGAAAGCTCAAGCACCGCGGCGAACATAATTGAAAGGTAAACCCGCTAGCAGCGGGTTTATTCGTGAACAGCCGGGCGCCTGGAGCTTAGCGAAACGCTTGTAAGGAGTAACATGAGCGATTTCCTAAACCGTATGAAGTCTGCCGCCAAGGCCGACCTTAAGACGATCGTCCTGCCCGAGGGCGAGGATCCGCGCACCATCGTCGCGGCAAACAAAATCATCGAGGAGGGCCTGGCAAAGCTCGTCATCCTGGGCAACCCCGACGAGATCGACGTTCCCGGCGCCACCATCATCGACCCGCGCAACGCCGAGAAGCACGAGGAGTACGCGCAGAAGTTTGCCGAGCTCCGCGCCAAGAAGGGCGTTACCATCGAGCAGGCTCGCGCCCAGGTGATGGACGCTACCTACTTTGGCACCATGATGGTCAAGATGAGCGACGCCGACGGCCTGGTCTCCGGTGCCTGCCACTCCACCGCCGACACCCTGCGCCCCGCGCTGCAGATCCTCAAGACCGCTCCGGGCACCAAGCTGGTCTCGGCTTTCTTCGTGATGTGCACCGACACCCCGCAGTTCGGTACCGACGGCACGCTGATCTTCGCCGACTGTGGCCTCAACATCAACCCGTCCTCCGACGAGCTCTCCGAGATCGCCATCGCCTCGGCCCACTCCTGGTCCACCTTCATGGGCAATGTTGAGCCGCACGTGGCCATGCTCTCCTACTCCACCATGGGCTCCGCCGGTGGCGAGGTCGCC
Source organism: uncultured Collinsella sp. (assembly GCA_900554595.1). Lineage (GTDB taxonomy): Bacteria > Actinomycetota > Coriobacteriia > Coriobacteriales > Coriobacteriaceae > Collinsella. Next base: position 3,208 of record USHZ01000170.1, read on the forward strand.
AAGAAGGTCCAGGAGGCCGTGAAGTTCTGCAAGGAGAAGGCTCCCGAGCTCGCCATCGACGGCGACCTGCAGCTCGATGCCGCTATCGTCCCCACCGTCGCCCAGCTCAAGGCTCCCGGCTCCTCCGTTGCCGGTAAGGCCAACGTGCTCGTGTTCCCCGACCTCGAGGCGGGCAACATCGGCTACAAGCTGGTCCAGCGCTTCGCCGGCGCCGACGCCTACGGCCCCATCCTGCAGGGCATCGCCAAGCCGGTCAACGACCTGTCGCGCGGCTGCTCTGCCGACGACATCGTGGGTGTCGTGGCCATCACCGCCGTCCAGGCTCAGATGGCTGAGTAGCGGACGCACTCGCCCGAAGGCCGTACGGGCTAACCCCTGAAAACGTCCTCGACCAATGAAACGCCCCCGTTCTGCTCCTTCGGAGCTGCGAACGGGGGCGTTTCTGGTCTGCGGAGTGTTTTCAGGGGTTAGCCCGTACGGCCTTCTACTGCTACGAAGCATTCA
>USHZ01000171.1 GCA_900554595.1 uncultured Collinsella sp.
GCCGCGTTTGTTTGCCTATGGGGTCCGTTAGGAGCGCCCCCACTCTGCTTGATTTGGGCGCGGGGCGGAGGCGCCGCTGCCCCGCGCTCAATTTGGGCGCCAGTAATACTGTCTCTTGGTGTTTTGAATACTTCCCATTGCAGACTGCATAAAAAGGTTGGATTGATTTTTCTGGTCCTGATGTACCCCCGCCTGGGCCGTGCAAAAAACGGAGTATTCAGCACCGCAAGCCCCGCCGATGCCGCTACAGTCGGGTAACATCGCGGAGCTCGACGTTATTTTGCGGTCCGGTGTGGCGCGAAGCATGCCTTTTTGTCCTGACGGGGTTTGTCTGCCGACTCAAATCGCCGGTCGAAGGCGTCCTTGGGACCAATATGGTTTGTCCGGCGCGTATGCAGCCGTCCTGGCCTGCTGAATACTCGAAAAAATGCACGGTGCTCCCCAGGGGACCCGAGCGTGCAGTGAAAACCATGCCTGCGTTCCTGTCCGCATCGCCATTTTGCTGCACTGACTTTTCCGAATGCCGGGTCCGATAACGTTGACTCAGCTCCCGTGTGGCGCCGGAGGGGCGGGATATAAGGTTTATCGCGAGTTCCGCACGAGCCGAAGGCCACTTAATGTGGCCTTCGTGCGAGCAGGACTGCCCGAGCAGGAAACCTTATATCCCGCCCCTCCGGCGCCACATGCGAGCCGCGTATAAGTTATCCCCTGGCATTCAGAAAATCTAAGTGCCAAAAAATAAGATTTTTTGACTCTGTGTTGTATAACCCGCCATTCGTGGGTACCATTCAACGCGTACGCAAACAAAAAGGGTTAACCCGCACGGTTCAACCGCGCGGCCCAAAAAGGAGGAAACAAGCATGTCGTCTTTGAAGCCGCTTGCAGATCGCGTCCTGGTCAAGCCCGACGAGGCCGAGCAGAAGACCGCTTCTGGTCTGTACATCGCCAGCAACGCTCAGGAGAAGCCGCAGCGCGGCACCATCGTTGCCGTTGGCGCCGGTAAGGTCAACGACAAGGGCGAGCGCATCCCCATGGACGTTCAGGTCGGCGACGTTGTCATCTACGGTAAGTTTGGTGGCAACGAGGTCAAGGTCGACGGCGAGAAGTATCTGCTGATGCGCGCCGACGACATCTACGCCGTCGTCGAGGCCTAGTCTCGTCAGAATCTCTGATTCGTCTTTGAACGCGTCCGCCGTATAAGACTCGGAAGCGGCGACGCGAGTCACATTTCTTTTGGAGGATTACCTACCATGGCAAAGAACATTACGTTCAACACCGATGCCCGCGCCAAGCTCGCCAAGGGCGTCAACACTCTGGCCGACGCCGTTACCGTCACCATGGGCCCCAAGGGCCGTTACGTTGCGCTGCAGCGCACGTTCGGCGCCCCGACCATCACCAACGACGGCGTTTCCGTTGCTAAGGAGATCGAGCTCGAGGACAACATCGAGAACATGGGCGCTCAGCTGGTGAAGGAGGTCGCCACCAAGACCAACGACACCGTGGGTGACGGCACCACCACCGCAACCCTGCTCGCTCAGGCTATCGTCAACGACGGCCTGCGCAACGTCGCCGCCGGCGCCAACCCGCTGGCCATCCGTCGCGGCATCGACAAGGCTGTAAACGCCGCCGTCGCCGAGATGAAGAAGCAGGCTAAGCCGGTCGAGACCAAGGAGCAGATCGCTTCCGTCGGCACCATCTCCGCTGGTGACCCCGAGGTTGGCGAGAAGATCGCCGAGGCCATGGAGGTCGTGGGCAAGGACGGCGTCATCACCGTCGAGGATTCCCAGACGTTCGACATCACCATCGACACCGTCGAGGGCATGCAGTTCGACAAGGGCTATGTCTCCGCTTACTTCGTCACGGACAACGACCGCATGGAGGCCGTGATGAAGGATCCGTACATCCTCATCACCGACCAGAAGATCTCCAGCGTTCAGGACATCATGCCTGTTCTCGAGGCTGTCCAGCGCGCCGGCCGTGGCCTGCTCATCATCGCTGAGGACATCGACGGCGAGGCTCTGCCGACCCTGGTCCTCAACAAGATCCGTGGCGCTCTCAACGTCTGCGCCGTCAAGGCCCCGGGCTACGGCGATCGCCGCAAGCGCATCCTGGAGGACATCGCCGTCCTCACCGGTGGCCAGGCTGCTCTGGACGAGCTGGGCGTGAAGGTCGCTGACATCACCGCCGATATGCTCGGTACCGCTAAGTCCGTCACTATCTCCAAGGACAACACCGTCGTCGTCGGCGGCGCTGGCTCCAAGGAGGCCATCGACGCCCGCATCGCTCAGATCAAGGGCGAGATGGAGAACACCACCTCTGACTTCGACCGTGAGAAGCTCCAGGAGCGCCTGGCCAAGCTCTCCGGTGGCGTTGCCGTCATCAAGGTCGGCGCTGCTACCGAGTCCGAGCTCAAGGAGATCAAGCACCGCGTCGAGGATGCCCTGCAGGCTACCCGCGCTGCTGTCGAGGAGGGCATTGTCGCCGGCGGCGGCGTCGCCTTCATGGACGCTGCTCCTGCGCTCGATGCTGTCGAGATCGACGACCCCGAGGAGAAGATCGGCGTCGACATCGTCAAGAAGGCTCTGACCGCTCCGGTCGCTACCATCGCCAAGAACGCTGGCTTTGAGGGTGCTGTCGTGGTCGACAAGGTTGCCGAGCTGCCCGCCGGCCAGGGTCTCAACTCTGCCAACGGCGAGTGGGGCGACATGATCGAGATGGGCGTCCTCGACCCCGTCAAGGTCAGCCGCGTCACCCTGCAGAACGCTGCTTCTGTCGCCAGCCTGATCCTCATCACCGAGGCTACCGTCTCCGATGTGCCCAAGAATACTCAGCTTGAGGACGCTATTGCTGCTGCTACCGCTGGTCAGCAGGGCGGCGGTATGTACTAAGGCCGACAAGGTCTAGAACTCCCACCGGGAATCCGGGGGCGTGACGGGGCTTCTCTCCGGAACGTCCTCGGACATGCAAAGAGGCTCCGCATCGCGCTTCGCGCTGCGGAGCCTCTTTGCGTCCTGACGCTCCTATTTGGCAAGGTGTTTTTTAGAATCCATTTTGCGCTCGGCCTCGAACGCCTGCCTGTCCCAATCGAGCGGGAGCCCCGCCTCGACCCATGCCTCGTAGGCCCTCCTTATGGGCTTGAGCTCCCTTTGGCCCCTCTCCAGCATCGAGATGTACTTCTCGCTGGTGCCCAGTATGGACGCCGCCCTCACCTGGCTGACCTTCGCCGCGCGCCTGGCCGCCACGAGCTCCGACGCGTCCGCCGGCCTCCTGATCTCGTGCGGGCGCATCAGCGCCCGGTACGCCTCCCTGGCCACGTAGCGCTTGAGGCACCTCATGACCTCCCTGTCGCTCTTTCCCCGCGCCCTCGCCCTCTCGGCGTACTCGGCGGTCTCGGGGTCGCGCATGACCCTCTGCCTCGCGATCTCGTGCAGCGCGCTGTTCGCCTGCCGGTCGCCGCCCCTGTTGAGCCTGTGCCTCACGGTCTTGCCGCTCGAGGCGGGGATGGGGCAGGCGCCGCATATCGCCGCGAACGACGCCTCGGAGCGCAGCCTGCCCGGGTTGTCCCCGGCCGCGACCGCGAGCTTGGCCGCGCTCACGGGCCCGCACCCGTACATCGCCAGCAGCGCGGGGCAGTTCTCCTCCAGGGACGCCTCGATCGCGAGCTCCATGTCGAGCGCCGCGTCGCGCGCCGCCGCCCACAGGTCCGCCAG
>USHZ01000172.1 GCA_900554595.1 uncultured Collinsella sp.
ACCAATGCTTAATTTCCAAAAGGTGGATTCCATTTGGCACGATCTTCGGGTTTCTCTCCAAATCTGAATACCAAGCGACAATCAACGGGTATGCGCCCGTTGATTGTTTTCAGCCTGATTTCGGTGTTGCTGCTCACGTTTTATATCCGTGAGGGCGAGGCCGGGCCGATTCATGCCGTGCGCTCGGGCGTGACGACGATTACCTCGCCGGTGCGCTTTGTGGGCTCGGCCGTGGCGGCTCCCTTCAACGCGATCGGCAACGTGTTCTCCAACCTCACGGCATCGCAGGAGTCGCTCGATGATCTCAAGAAGCAAAACGAGGTGCTGACCTCTAAGGTCGCCGAGCTTTCCGAGGCTCAAAAGACTGCCGAGCGCCTGGAGGGCCTGGTCGGGCTGCAATCGACCTACAACCTTAAGTCGACCGCTGCCCGTATTGTCGGTGCGTCGGGCGATGCCTGGACCTCGACCGTTACCATCGACAAGGGCTCTGCCGACGGCCTTACCATCAACATGCCCGTGACGAGTTCTGCCGGTGTTATCGGCCAGATTATCGAGGTGTCGGCCAAGACCTCTACCGTGCGCCTTATTGGCGACGAGAACTCGGGCGTGTCGGCTATGGTGCAGGACACGCGCGCCCAGGGTATGCTGCAGGGCCAGCCCGATGGCACCCTGCGCCTTGAGTACGTGAGCGTCGACTCCGACGTCAAGGTGGGCGACATCATCGTGACCTCTGGCATTGGCGGCGTGTTCCCCAAGGGCCTGCCGCTCGGCACTGTTTCTTCGGTGGAGAAGTCGGCCAACGATGTGTATTACACCATCGTCGTACGCGCCCAGACCACGGCAGAAAATAACGAGGAGGTGCTCGTCATCACCTCGTTGACCGACGAGCAGTCGGCCTCGGACGAGGACGTGAGCTCTGCCAACGGCACACCGCAGGGCGCCTCGCGTGATTCCGCGACCAAGACGAAGGACGAGGACTCGGACGAGAGCTCCGAATCGTCCGAGACAACCGATTCCGGCTCGAGCGAATAGGGAGGGCATGTCCATGGATCTACACGAACAGGGGGCGAGCTCCCGTACGTTTGCTATCGCCGCCATTGCCTGCGTGCTCCTGCAGGCGGGCCTGGCGCCGCAGATTTCCATCGCGGGCGGTCGCGTCAACTTTATGATTATCCTTGTGTGCCTGAGCGTGTTCTCGGGCGATCCCACGCGGGCTGTCGTCTGCGGTTTTTGCAGTGGCCTGTTCTATGATCTTTCCGCTGCCGTTCCGGTGGGCGTTATGTCGCTGCTGCTGACGGTGGGCAGTTTTGCCCTGGTGCACAGCGCGGCCGGTCAGACGGCCGGCTCCCCGAGCGCGCGCGGTATTACCGTGGGCGCCTTCGCGCTTGCCATCAACGTGGTCTACAGCATCATCTTGCTGTTTATGGGTCTGGAGACGAGCTTTGTGGTGGCTGTTTTTGGCCATGCACTGCCGTCTTCGATCCTGACGGGTCTGGTCGCCATTCCGTTTTTGATGTCCGGTGTCGTGCCGCAGTCCGGTTACGGATTCTCCGCGCGCGGTGGTCATCAGACGGGCATGCGCTTCAAGCCCAAGACCCGCAAACTCAAATAGGGGAGGCCCGTAGATGTCTTCCCAGATGACGGTTATCATCGCCGGTATCGTGCTGGTCGTGGCCATTGTGGTCGCGCTGGTCATCATGCGCCGCGGCGATTCCCGTTTTACCTACGACACTCAGCATGGAACGGCCCCGCGTGCCACCGAGGGCGAGGGCAATACCGCCGCTACCGCGTTCAAGGGTCGCTTCTCCATCCTCACCGCCGGCGTGGGCGCGATGTTTGCCGCGCTCGCCGTCAAGCTGTGGGGTATGCAGATGGTCTCGTCGGACTACTACGATAAGCAGGCCAAGAGCAACCAGACCCGCACTGTCACCACGCCGGCTGTGCGCGGGCGAATCCTTGATCGCAATGGCGTGGCACTTGTGCAAAACCGTCCCTCACTTGCCGTCGTCGCCTATCGCGACCTGGCCGAGGACACCGTGCTGGTGCGCCATCTTGCCAACGTGCTCGGTATGCCCTACGTCGCTGTGCTGCGCAATATCCAGGACAATTCCGAGGGCGCTCAGAGCCTGCATACCATCGCGACGGACGTGCGCCGCTCCACGGTTGCCTATATTCAGGAACATGCTGGTGAGTTTCCGGGCGTGAAGATTGCCGAGCGTACCGAGCGCCAGTATCCATATGGCGAGACGGCATGCCATATCTTGGGCTATACCGGCACCATTACCTCCGAGCAGCTCGAGGCACAGAACAAGAAGGCTTCGGGCGATAACGATAGCTCCGCCGGTCATATTACGTACCAGTCGGGCGATATCGTGGGCCAGGCGGGCGTCGAGAGCTACTACGAGAACTTGCTGCAGGGTATTCGCGGCGAGCAGACGGTTAAGGTCGATGCCTCGGGCAACGTGACCGGACAGGCCGGCGCCGTGCCTGCCAAGGCCGGCTCCGACATTAAGCTCACGCTTGACCTCAAGATTCAGCAAGCCTGTGAGACGGCGCTGGCGAGCGCTATCGAGCTTGCCAAGACCACGGGCTACAGCAATGCCGGCAACGGCGCTGTGGTGTGTCTCGATCCCAACAATGGCGAGATCCTGGGCATGGCGAGCGAGCCCAAGTTCGATCCGTCCGTGTTTATCGGCGGCGTCTCCAACGATGTATGGACCGAACTCAACGACGACGAGGGTTCGCACCCACTGCTTAACCGCGCCATTAGCGGCCAATACATGTCGGCTTCGACCATCAAGCCGCTCTCGGCCTTGGCGGGCCTTGAGTTTGGAACCTACACTTCAACGCAGACAACCAACTGCACGGGCTATTGGACGGGCCTGGGCAAGGCTTGGGGCAAGCGCTGCTGGCTGACGTCTGGCCACGGCACCATGACGCTGCAGTCGGGTATCGCCAACTCGTGCGACCCCGTCTTCTACGACATGGGCAAGGCGTTCTTTTATGACGAACAGCATTCAGAGGGCCTGCAGGAGGTCTTTCGTCGCTGGGGCCTAGGCAAGACCTGCGGTATCGATCTGCCGAGTGAGGGCGCGGGCCGTATTCCCGATGCCGAGTGGAAAGAGTCGTACTTCACCGACGCCTCTGCCGAGGACCGCAAGTGGAATGCCGGCGATATGACCAACATTGCCATCGGCCAGGGCGACATCCTGGTGACGCCCCTGCAGATGGCGTGCGCCTATATGGGTCTTGCCAACGGCGGCAAACAGTACGTGCCTCACGTGTTTTTGTCTGCCGTGTCGCGCGATGGCGACGGTGATGCCTATAAGTACAACGGCAAGGGCAAGAAGAAGCGCCTGGAGGCCAAGATCAACAGCGATTCGGATTTGGCTCTTGTTCGCAACGGCATGCACGACGTGATTTATACGGCATCGACGTCCCTGGCGGCACACTTTGGCACCCTGACGCCGCAGGTATACGGCAAGTCGGGCACGGGAGAGAAAAGCGGCGAGGACGAATACGCGTGGTTCTGCGCCTATGCACCGGCCGATGATCCCAAGTATGTCATCGCTACAATCCTGGAGCAGGGCGGCGGTGGCTCAGATACCGCAATGCATGTCGTGCGTGACGTGCTCGGTGTGATTTATGACGAGCCCGATACCTCTTCGGCCTCGGGCGATTCTTCGGTTCGATAGGAGGTTGCGATGGA
>USHZ01000173.1 GCA_900554595.1 uncultured Collinsella sp.
CGGGGCAACGTCGACAGGGTCTCTCCGGCATGGGATTCAGGAGGGAGTGAACAACATGGGCAATAAACGAGTCGTAGCCGATTCATCGCGCTGCATTGGGTGCCAAACCTGCATGGCAGCGTGTATCGAGGCACACGACATCCCCGGCAACATTGCCGCGCCGCGTCTGCGCGTGACGCGTACGTACGAGATCTCCGCACCGGTGGCTTGCCATCACTGCGAGGATGCCCCGTGCGCTAAGGCCTGCCCCACGGGCGCCTTGTTCTTTGATCCAAAGAACCATCGCATCGGCGTCAACGAGGACAACTGCATCGGCTGCAAGAGCTGCGTCATGGCCTGCCCCTTTGGCGCCGTGAGCGTGGCGACCACGCAGGTCCCCGTCTTGATGGGCGACGTGCGCGTGGGTTCGCAGACTAAGAGCTTCGTGCTCAAGTGCGACCTGTGCGTGGACCGTCCCGGCGGTCCGGCGTGTGCCGAGGCGTGTCCGACCAAGGGCCTCACCCTGGTAGACGAGGAGCGCCTGGCGGAGCTGACCGCCGAGCGTGCCCGCGCCACCATCGAAAACGAGGCGTAGGCGGGCGGCCATACAAGCCCAACGATTGTCGAATACGTACCGAGTAATCGGTAGCAGAGAAAGGAAGGAGAGTGTCATGGAGAAGCATAAAGTGATCTGCCCGTACTGCGGCGCCGGTTGCCAGTTTAACCTCCTGGTCCAAAACGGCCAGGTCGTGGGTACCGAACCGCTCAACGGCATCACCAATCAGGGCGAGCTGTGCCTTAAGGGCATGAGCGGCTACGACTTCATCAACGACACCAAGATCTTGACTCCTCGCGTACTGCACCCGATGATCCGCCGCACCAAGGGCGCGGATCTTGAGCGCGTAAGCTGGGACGAGGCACTGGATTTCACCGCATCTAAGATGCAGGCCATAATTGACGAATATGGTCCTAACGCTGTCATGACCACCGGCTCTTCGCGAGGCGGCGGCAATGAGGCGAACTACGTCATGCAGAAGTTTACGCGTGCGTGCATCGGCACCCACAGCGTAGACAACTGCGCCCGTACTTGACACGGCCCTACTGTCCTCGGTCTGATGGACACGGTTGGTTCAGGTTGCATGTCATGCTCCATCCCCGGTATGGAGGATGCGGGCTGCATTTTCCTCTTCGGCTATAACCCTGCCGATTCGCACCCCATCGTCGCAAGGCGTATCGTGCGAGCCAAAGAAAAGGGTTGCAAGATCATCGTCGCCGACCCGCGCCATATCGAAACCGCGCGTATCGCCGATCTCTACCTTCCGATCAAGAACGGTTGCAATGTTGCGTTCCTCAACGCCTTTGCCAACTGTCTGGTCAACGATGGCCTCTACGACAAGGAATTCGTCGCCGAGCACACGAACGGCTTTGACGAGTGGTGGGAGACCATCAAGAACTACACTCCCGAATCCGTACAGGACATCACGGGTGTCGATCCCGCGCTGATCCACCAAGCTGCCGAGATGTACGCCACGGCGAAGCCTTCTGCCATCATTGGCTGGGGCATGGGCGTATGCCAGCAGAAGCAGAACCTGAAGACGGTGCACACTATCGCCTCCATCGCCTGCGTTGCCGGCCAGATCGGCAAACCCAATTCCGGCCTCGCGCCCGTGCGCGGTCAGAATAACGTCCAGGGCTCCTGCGATATGGGCATGCTGCCCAACCTGTACCCTGGCTACCAGAAGGTCACCGACCCGGCTGTGCGTGCCAAGTTTGCCAAGGCTTGGGGCGTGCCCGAGGAAAAGCTCCCGCTCGAGGAGGGCTATAAGCTCACCGACCTGGGCCACCTGGTCGACGAGGGCAAGGTGCACTGCTTCTACAACTACGGCGAGGACCCGGTACAGACCGAGCCCGATTCGGCCGGTATGCGCAAGACGCTCTCCGAGCTGGATCTGTTCATTTGCCAGGACATCTTTATGACGCAGACGACCATGCTCGCCGACGTCATCCTGCCCGCCACCTCTTGGGGCGAGCACGAGGGTGTCTTTACCGCATCCGACCGTAGCTTCCAGCACTTTGACGCAGCCGTTCCGCCCAAGGGCGAGTGCCGTCACGACTGGGAGATCTTCGCGGACCTGTCCACGCGTATGGGCTATCCCATGCACTACGACAACACCGAGCAGATCTGGAACGAGTGCATTAGCCTGTGCCCCAACTTTGTGGGCGCAACCTACGAGAAGATGGCTCCCGAGGGCGGCTACGCCCAGTGGCCGGTCAAGAGCACCGATGTGAACGACCACGGCACGGCCGACATGTTCGCCGGTGGCAAGTTCACCACCAAGGACGGCCGCGCCAACCTGATGGCGCACGACTGGGAGGCGCCCTCCGAGCTTCCCGACGATGAGTACCCGCTCATCCTGTGCACCGTCCGCGAGGTCGGCCACTACAGCTGCCGTTCGATGACCGGCAACTGCAAGACGCTGGCACTGCTTGCCGACGAGCCCGGCTTTGTCCGCATGAATCCTGCGGACGCCCAGGCGCGCGGTATCAAGAACGGCGACATCGTCTCGATTCACAGCCGCCGCGGCCAGGTATACAGCCGCGCCGACGTGAGCGACCGTATCAACAAGGGCACGGTCTATATGACCTACCAGTGGTGGATCGGCAAGTGCAACGAGCTGACCATGCACAAGGTCGATCCGGTCTCGCATACGCCCGAGGACAAGTTCTCCGCCTGCCAGGTCGACGCTATTGCCGACCAAGTCTGGGCCGAGGGCGAAGTCGAGCGTCAGTACACCGAGCTCAAGCAGGCTCTGGTCGACGCCGCCGCTCCCCAGGACGTTGAGCCCGGCGCCTCCAATTTCGACGATGAGACGCACGTGAATCAAATCGTGTAGTCCCGTTCTCGTTGGCTTTTTGGGCCGGGCGTCCCGTACGTTCGGGAGCCCGGCCCGTTATTTTGAAAGGAAGTGGGGATGAACCGCTTCATCGACATCAACCCGGAGCGGTGCATCGGCTGCGGAACATGCCAGTCCGCCTGTGCCGACGCCCACCGGATGCAGGGTCTTCAGGATACGCCGCGCCTGGCGCTCGTGAAGACCGGCGGTATTTCGGCCGCCCTTGCCTGCCACCATTGCGAGGGTGCCCCCTGCGCCGAGGTTTGCCCGGTGAATGCCATCGAGCACGATGGCGACCGCATCCACGTCAAGGAGCAGGAGTGCATTGGGTGCAGGCTGTGCGCCATCGCGTGCCCCTTCGGAGCCATCCATCCCGATGGCACGTCTATCGCCGGTGTCGCAGGCATGTGCGACCCGACGCCTTCGTATCCTAAGTCCCTGAGCAGCCTGCTTACGTGGGCTCCTGGCCAGTACACCTGCGCTGTGAAGTGCGACCTGTGCGCCTTCGATCCGGACGGCCCGCATTGCGTGGCGGCGTGCCCCACCAAGGCGCTGACCGTCATGGGCGGCGCGGCCGATCGCGAGCTCGACGAGGCCAAGCGCCTGCGCTCGATCGAAAACGGTCCGGCTGTCGACGTCACCGCTGTGGCCCAGGGCCTGTCCGAGAAAGCAGAAGGGAGCGTAAACAATGGATAGCATGACGCTGTTTATCGCATCGCTTGCCGTCTCGTGCATCGGTGCGCTCGCCTCGGTTCTGCTGATCAAAGCCGATAACGCCGCCAAGACCGCCGGCTGCCTTATCGGCGCCGTCGCCGCGGTGCT
>USHZ01000174.1 GCA_900554595.1 uncultured Collinsella sp.
GCGCCCCCGGGATACGTGGGCTACGACGAGGGCGGCCAGCTCACCGAGGCCGTGCGCCGTCGTCCATACTCCGTAATCTTGCTCGACGAGATGGAGAAGGCCCATCCGGATGTCTTTAACGTGCTGCTGCAGGTGCTCGACGACGGCCGCCTGACCGATGGCCAGGGTCGCCAGGTGTCCTTCAAGAACACGATTATCATCATGACGTCTAACGTGGGCTCCAAGGCCATCGCCGATCTGTCCGGTAAGGACGAGGAGGAGATGCGCCATCAGGTCGACGCCGCCATGGCTCAGACCTTCCGCCCCGAGTTCCTCAACCGTATCGACGATATCGTGGTGTTCCATCCGCTTGGCATGGCGCAGATCGAGAAGATTGTCGACATCCAGCTTGCCGACGTCCGCGCACGCCTGGCCAAGGAGCGCATGACGCTTGCCATCACCCCGGCGGCCAAGCAGATGCTCGCCGTGGGCGGCCTGGACCCCGTGTTCGGTGCCCGTCCGCTCAAGCGCCTGGTCCAGCGCGAGGTCGTGGACGCCATCGCCGCCGCCATCATCGACGGCACGGTGCGCGAGGGCGATCAGGTGACGGTCGATGCCGACAAGGACGGCGGCTTTACCGTCGTGTGCGACAACACGCCGGCGGCCACCTACGAGGTCCCCGACGCCGAGTAGATTTATGGGACATGCCTTAAAATCTGCCAGCCGTCTCTAAACGCCAAGGGCGGCGGATCCAATTGGGTCCGCCGCCCTTTTTCGTGCGACAATCGATGATGTTGAACACGATTGCATGGCAAGGAGATATGCAGATGATAGACAAGAACAAGACGAATGCGCCGGCGACCGATGCCGCACCCGCCGCACCCAAGCCTGCGCCCAAGCCGGCGCCCAAGCCGCGCGACCCCTACATCCGTGCCGAGAACGAGGACGACGACGGCTACGATCCCTACAGCGATCGCCGCCCCGAGCGCGAGCCGCTGTTCGAAGCCGACCCCTGGCGCTAGTTGCATCAAGTAGCTAATTTGGCGATGATTTCCTGGGACGGGGTAGTCAAAAAAGTCCCGTCCCAAATCGACTGTCCAGGGAGTCGCATTCGAGCTTGGTTGCCCTCTCAGCCACTCGGCATCCTTCGAGCAGTAATAGTGAAAAAACTTGCTTAAGTGTTAATCAAGTCAGACATAATCTTGATCTCTAATTAATCAAGAATCGCTATAATTTTGATTAGCTAGAGAGCAAGATTGGAGAATCATGGCATTCAACGACTTGATCGCCCAGAAAATAAAGGACTTTGAACAGCAGGGGGTTCCGCAGGTCTTTGAGCGAGACCTTGATCTAGGAAACCCACAGGAGCCAAAGCGCGACAACATCGTAAATGTGATTGTGGGGGCCCGCCGTTGTGGAAAGACGTATCGCCTGTATCAGGAGATGCGGCGGCTTCAGAGCCGGGGCGTCGAGCTTGACCGGATGCTTTACTTCAATTTTGAGGATGAGCGCTTGCGCCCGTATGAGCCATCGCTGCTGGCGGACGTGCTCGACACGTTCTATGCGCTGTATCCTGTTGCTCGAACCGAGGGCGCTTACATTTTCTTTGACGAGATCCAGGAAATTCCCGAATGGGGTGCGTTTCTGCGGCGTGTAGTCGATACGGAGAAAGCGACCGTCTATGTGACGGGATCTTCTTCTAAGATGCTGTCCTCAGAACTTAAGAGCGAGTTCAGGGGTCGTTCTCTTGTGCGAGAGCTTTTTCCGTTGAGTTTTTCGGAATACGTTCGATATAAGACGGGGAGCGTTCTCGAGTCAGATGCGACCTTTTCCCCGAGCGATGCAGCGCTGCTTCGACATCATCTGATCGGGTATCTTGAACGAGGGGGATTCATCGCGACACTTGAGCAGACGCCTGCAGACGCGATTCAGCTGCTACAGGAATATGCTTCGCGAACGGTCGCCATGGACGTCGTTGAACGTTACGACGTCAAGAACCCTCGCCTGGCATCGCTGTTCTTGACGCGGTGTATGGCATCTTCGGGACGAGAGCTGTCAGTGAACAAAGTGTACAACGAGTTCAAGAGCAGACAGATACCCGTCAGTCGTAATTCGCTCAGCGACTTACTTGAGTATTATGAGGACGCCTACCTGTTATTTTCTGTGCCGGAGTTCACGCGTTCACTGGCAAATAACATGCGGTCTGCGTCTAAGGTCTACGCTGTCGACCCTGCGATGTTTGGAGCATTCTCTCCCGCATCGGCATTGGACCAGGGCCAGAGGCTCGAGACCGCAGTGTTCAATGCGCTAAGAAGAAGGACTCCCGCGGTGAGGACCGGCTCGGTCTGCCGCCTGCTAATCAAAGAGAAGAGCAAAAGCCATGAGGTGGACTTTGTGGCTGGGGATGCGCTTCTCATGCGGGCTTATAGCCTGATTCAGGTGAGTGCGGATATGGCAAGTGAGAAAACGCGCGAGCGCGAAATCGCCGCGCTTGATGCCTCGATGGCCCAGTTTGATCTTGGCGAGTCGGCAATCGTTACCATGGATGAACAGACCGATATTCCATGCGAGCACGGTGTGGTACACGTTATGCCCGCATGGAAGTGGCTCCTTGCCTAATCATCTATGGGCCTGTGGGGTCAGGACCTCCTGGCTCCTTCATCACGGTTGGGGAGCACCTTGCTGCGCCAGGCTAGTCCTGGGCTTTGATACTCGGCAGCAGGATCTGCGCGAGGTAGTCGGTTTCGAGCTTAGTGGCACCATCGGCCTTGCCGTCTTTACCCACCAGGTCGTTCTTGATCTGGCTATACGTATAGCGGTTGCCGGTCGTCAGCTCGACAAGCTCAATGGCCGTATCCATGGGGTAGGTCGACACGGGATTCTGCGTCCGCCCGTTGATGGTCTGGGGCACCACGTACGGATAGACGGGGCCGCTGGCGTAGACGGTGTAGCCGTTGCCCAGGCTGACCGTGCCCAAAACCGTATCGCCGTCGTCGGGCGTAAAGGTCTCGCCGTCGCGCACTGCGACAAGTGTCACGAGCGGCGTATTGGCGTCGTCGCCCAGATAAATGCACAGCGTGCTGCCGTTTTGCCAGGTAGCAACCTTACCGTACCACTCAACCGGAATATCGAGCTGATACAGGTTCGTCGCCTTGTGCCGAGCGTCGGCATCGCGGGCGGACTGAGCCTCGCTTGCGCTCACGGCGTTGGCGGCGGCATCGCGGCGCGTAATTGCCGCCTGCTGGAGTATCTTTGCCGCGGCGGCAGAGCTCGCGCCGCCTTCCTCGGCATACTTGGCGGCGGCATCGATCTGGTCGTCGGTCACTGTGTCGGCTGAAGGTACCTTAAGTTTAAAGGTGGCTTGAGCGCGCAGGTCCTGCCCATCGCTCTTGATCGTGACCTGCGCCTTGGTGGTCGGCACGGTATAGACGGTGCCGTCGGACGCGATGGGGGAGGCGGCAATGGAGAGCGTGTAGTCACCGGGTAGCAGTTTGATGCCACGGCCGTGCTCGTCAACATAGAGTGTTTCGCTCACGGAAGAACCGTCGGAATCCTGCCCACTCACCTGCACGGGAATCTTGGAGCCAGTTGAGCAGTCGAGCCCCGCGGCATGCACGCCAATCTGCACCGACATCATCGTGTGTGCACTGGCGGCGACAGCGGCAGCCTGCTCTTGCTGATATCCGTTCCAGGCAGCATAGCCTGC
>USHZ01000175.1 GCA_900554595.1 uncultured Collinsella sp.
TCGGGGCCGAGCTTCGTGTTGCGGGCATCAATCTCGTGGCGGGAGATGTTCACCGAGGTGAGCAGGTCCTGCTGCACGACGCGCTCGGAGACGATGATGCCGTCCTCGTAGTTGTAGCCCTCCCACGGCATGTAGGCCACGGTGAGGTTTGCACCGAGGGCGAGCTCGGAGTTGTCGATCGAGGGACCGTCGGCCAGGGGCTGGCCCTTCTTGACCTGGTCGCCCACGTGGACGATCGGGCGGTGGTTGATGCAGGTGCTCTGGTTGGAGCGCTCGTACTTGGGGAGGTCATAGCGCTCGGGGCCCTTGGCACCGTCAACGACGACGTGGGCTGCGTCGACCTCGACGACCGTGCCGTCCTCGTGGGCGGAGATGATCTCGCCGGAGTCGAGCGCGGCGCGCAGCTCCATGCCCGTGCCGACGAACGGCGCGTGGGCGTGAATCAGGGGCACGGCCTGACGCTGCATGTTGGCGCCCATGAGCGTACGCTTTGCGTCGTCGTGCTCGAGGAACGGAATGAGCGTGGCGGCCACGGAGAGCAGCTGACGTGGCGAGACGTCCATATAGTCGACGTCGGAGACGAGGCACTCGGCCGGCGCGCCGAAGGAGCCGTCGAAGTCGCGCGTGCGGGCGACGATGCGCTTGGGGTGGACGAGCTCGCCATTCTCGTCAATCGCGATGAACGAGCCGTCCTTGGGGTCGATGGGCGTGTTCGCCGGGGCGATCACGTGGTCCTCTTCCTCGTCGGCCGTCATCCAGTCGATCTGATCGGTGGCCTTGCCGTCGACGACCCTGCGGTACGGGGCCTCGATGAAGCCGAAGCTGTTCACGTGGGCATAGAGGGCCAGCGAGCCGATGAGGCCGATGTTGGGGCCCTCGGGCGTCTCGATGGGGCACATGCGGGAGTAGTGCGAGTTGTGGACGTCACGGACGGCCGTGGGGACGTTCGTGCGGCGGCTGGAGCCGGACTTGTGACCGGCAAGGCCGCCCGGACCGAGCGCGGACAGGCGACGCTTGTGCGTGAGGCCGGACAGCGGGTTGTTCTGGTCCATGAACTGCGACAGCTGCGAGGAGCCGAAGAACTCCTTGATGGCCGCGACGATCGGGCGGATGTTGATGAGGCTCTGCGGCGTGATGTCGTCGACGTCCTGGGCGGCCATGCGCTCGCGGACGACGCGCTCCATGCGGCTCATGCCGATACGGAACTGGTTGGCGACGAGCTCGCCGACCGTGCGGACGCGACGGTTGCCGAAGTGATCGATGTCGTCGGTCTTCTTCGTCTGGTCGCCGGCGTGCAGGGCGAGCAGGTAGCGCAGGGCACTCACGATGTCCTCGGCCGTGAGGACGGACTCGGAAGAGTCGACGTCGATGCCGAGCTTCTTGTTAATCTTGTAGCGACCGACCTTGGCAAGGTCATAGCGCTGGGCGTTGAAGTACAGGCCGTCAAGCAGGCTGCGGGCGGAGTCGACCGTGGGCGGCTCGCCGGGGCGCTGGCGCTTGTAAATCTCAATGAGGGCGTCCTCGCGCGTCTGGGCGACGTCGCGCTCAAGCGTGGAACGGACGATGTCGGAGTCACCGAGAAGCGTCAGGATCTCGTCGTCGGACTCGGCGATGCCGAGGGCGCGCAGGAACATCGTGGCGCTCTGGCGACGCTTGCGGTCGATGGAGACGACGAGCTGGCCGCGCTTGTCGACCTCGAACTCGAGCCAGGCACCACGAGCGGGAATGAACTGGGCGCGGTGGATCTGGACGCCGTTGTCCATCTCTTCGGCGAAGTACACGCCTGGCGAGCGGACGAGCTGCGAGACGACGACGCGCTCGGTGCCGTTGATGATGAACGTGCCACGGTCGGTCATGAGCGGGAAGTCGCCCATGAAGACGAGCTGCTCCTTGATCTCGCCGGTCTCCTTGTTCACGAAGCGCACATCAACAAGCAGCGGCGCCTGATAGGAGATGTCCTTGGCACGGCATTCGGCGATGGAGTGGGCGGGGTCACCAAACTGGTGCTCGCCGAAGGTGATCTCCATCGTGCCGGCACTGTTCTCGATGGGCGAAGCCTCGGCGAACGCCTCGGCAAGACCATCGGTCATGAAGTGCTCGAAAGACTCCTTCTGGATGGTGATGAGGTTGGGGAGCTCCATCGCGGGGGCGATCTTGGAGAAGCTCACGCGATCGTGCTTGACTGCGGAGGTGGTAGTAGACTTAGCGGTACGCACCAGGCATTTCCTCCTTCAACATGGCATATGGCGGCAGTTGTCGCAAACTAGTAATCTACCGAAGGTTGCCTGTCTCGTCAATGAACAGTCTTGACATTCTATATTTATTCATTTATCTTTTCGCACTTATGCCGCGTGCTGGGGTTTTGTTCCCGGTTCGCGGCATACGCATGTGAAGACGATATGTGCAAGCTGGGTTAACGCGGCAAACCGCCTAGGCTCCCCCACGCCAGTTCCACCATGCCTCGCACTGGCCGGCGCGCACCCGACGGCCACAGAAAAGGGCCCCGCACCGACGAGTCGATGCGGGGCCCAGCGTAACTTATGCTGCCCTTAGGCAGGAAGCACCGAACGGTGCCGAGAAGTTACTTGAGGGAGACGGCAGCGCCGGCGGCCTCGAGCTTCTCCTTGGCGGCCTCGGCGTCCTCCTTCTTGGCGCCCTCGAGGACGGCCTTCGGGGCGCTCTCGACGACCTCCTTGGCCTCCTTCAGGCCAAGGCTGGTGAGCTCGCGGACAACCTTGATGACGGCGATCTTGTTGTCGCCGAACGGGATTCCCCGCGCTACGTTTCCGAAAGTCATCGTCTTTTTATTCTCAGTTGCGGAAACGGCTACAGGTATCCAATCTTTATTATTAAATATACATAAGAACAGCACGTCACCTTTCATGTCGGAATCCGATCCGGATAAGGCAATATCTGATATAGGCATCGGGTATTCTCCCGTAACGTCTTTCCAAAGAGGATCTAAGTAACCAATACCGCCCTTATTGCTTGAATATCCGGTTCTGTATATTTTAGGAATCTTATACGAGATGCTGTTGTGTCCCTCTCCGTTAAATCCGACATCCACAAACTTTCCGTCTTTGTTCATCACCACGTTCCACGCATGCCCGCCGCCCCTGTTTGCCCATGCGGGTACCACATCGATGGTAGAAGGAATGCCGATGGCCCTGAGTGAAAAGGTCAGATATGCGGCCAAGTGGTCACAACTTCCCCAATGTAACTGATCTAATTCACTGAAAGTCGGGAAAAAAGGGTATTTACTCATTCCGGCGTTATAGTAAATGCCGGATACCTGCACTATTGCTTTTGTCAATTCCAGAGGATCGCTGATTGAATCCAACAGGTAAGAAAATTTTTGATAAGCCTGTTCCCTCCAAGCACTCAGTGATTCGTTGCCAATACGATAGGGTAAAATGTATTCACAGAAATCATCGAAAGAGCACTCCGTAAACTTTTTAGTACGATGCCAGATCTTGATCGCTTCTTCTACATTGTTGATCAGGAAGTTGCCGGTTATAACTTCGATGTCTCTTACTATTTTGGGGCGTGGAGGGTCAGTACATGTTTTATATACGGAATCCAATGCCATTCCTAACCGGGACTTGCCGGGATCCCACGCTTCTTTTTCTTTAATGTGGTTATTTAAGATAATA
>USHZ01000176.1 GCA_900554595.1 uncultured Collinsella sp.
ACGACCCGCCGAGCTTGCCCCGGCGGGCTTTTGGCGTTGCGATGCCGGAGGAACAGCATGCTCATTCACCGTATAGCCGCGCAGCTCTACACTGCCGAGGCCTTGCAGACCGTCGAGGCCGGACTCGACGCCGGCGAGGACGTGACGCTGGCCGTGTCGCAGTCGGGCCGCACGCTTATGGCCGCCGCCCAGTTTGCGCGCCGTCCGCGCCCCACGGTCTATATCGTAAGTGGCGAGGACGCGGCCGATCGCGCCGCGCGCAGCCTTGCCGCTTACGTGGGCCTGGCACACGTGTGCCGTTTTCCCGAGCGCAAGGACTATCCGTGGCGCGAGCAGGCGCCCGACGATGCCGTGGTTGCCCAGCGCTGCGAGGCCCTGGGACGCATCGTGCGCGGGGACAATTGCATCATGGTCGCCTCGGCCCGCGCGCTGCTGCGTTGCGTGCCGCCAGTCGAGAGCCGCTACTGGGAGTCCACGACCTTTGCGGTGGGCGAGGAGATTCCTTTTGACGAGGTGCCGCAGCGCCTGGTGGGCATGGGTTACACCAATGCCGGCGCCGCCGACGCGCCTGGCCTGTTCCGCGTACATGGCGACACCGTCGAGGTGTTTCCCGCACAGGAAAAGGCGCCCGTGCGCATCGAGTTCTTCGGCGACGAGATCGACCGCATCCGTCGCATGGTGAGCTCAACGGGGCAGACCATCGGCAACGAAGACAGCATCGAGATCTTCCCCTGCCGTGAGTTGGCACTTACCGACGAGGCCGTCCACAACATGCATGTGGCGCTCTATCGCGCCAGCCAGGACGACAGCAAACTGGCGGCGTTGCTCGAGATGGTGGATGCGCGCATCGTCACGCCCGAGCTCGACCGCTTTTTGCCGGTGATGTACGGCCGGACCGTAAGCCCGCTGGCGCACGTGGGCGGCAAGGCGCTCGTGGTTCTGTCCGAGCCGCGCTCGCTGTTTGACGACTGCCTGCGTGCCTACGAGGATATCGAGGCCCGTGCCGGCGAGGCAGGGATTGACCGCCTGGACGGTCTGTACGTGCGCGCTCAACAGCTCGATTTTGGTGCCCAGCAGCGCCTGAACTACGTAAGCCTCATTCGCGCCGGCGGTGCGGTTACGGCAGAGCTCAAGATTGAGCAGCCGGCCATTGCGGGCTCGGACAATCGCTTTATGACGCGCATTCAGGAAGTCGTGGGCAAGCGCTACGCCTGCGTGTTTGCCATTCCCGACCGCGGTGCGCGCGAGTCGATGGAGCTTACCTTTGGCGACGAGGGCATTACCTTTGAGGAGTCGCTGACGGCCGCGCCCGAAAACGCCGGCGCTATCGGCGACCGCGTGCGCGTGGCAGCGGCGGATTCCGCCGACCGTGCCGCACGCCAGGAGGCCCATGCTTCCATTCGCGAGCGCCGCGTCGACGCGCTCAACGCCCGTTCGCTCGAGGCGGGCGCGGCCCAAGCTGCCGCCGGCGCCGCCGTGCCCACCATCTCGCGCGGGCGCGTGACCTTTGTGGACGCTGTCCTGCCGCAGGGCGTGGTGGTGCCCGACGCCAATTTGGCCGTGTTTTCGATCGCCGACCTCAACGCCCGCATGGACGCCAACCGCGCGCGCAGCCGCCGCAGGGTGGACATTACGCAGATCACGTTTCCGTTTAAGCCGGGCGACTACGTGGTGCACGCCACTCACGGCATCGCGCTCTTTAGCGAGATCGCGCGCCAGGAAGTGGGCGGCAAGGAGCGCGACTACTTCTTGCTGGAATATGCCGATGGCGACAAGCTCTATGTGCCGCTCGAGCAGGTCGACCGTATCACGCGCTATGTTGGCCCCGACGGCGACAAGCCGCGCCTGACCAGGCTCAACACCGCCGACTGGACGCGTGCCACCAACAAGGCACGCAAGAACGCCAAAAAGCTGGCGTTTGACCTGGTCGACCTGTATACGCGCCGCTCGTCGATTACCGGTATCGCCTGTCCGCCCGATACGCCCGAGCAGATCGAGATGGAGGAGAGCTTTCCTTACGACGAGACGCGCGACCAGCTGGAGGCCATCGCCGACATTAAGGCCGACATGGAGGCGCCCAAGCCCATGGACCGCCTGCTGTGCGGCGACGTGGGCTTTGGCAAGACCGAGGTCGCCCTGCGCGCGGCGTTTAAGTGTGTGGACTCCGGCCGCCAGGTCATGGTGCTCTGCCCCACGACCATTTTGGCCCAGCAGCACTACGAGACGTTCTTTGAACGCTTTGCCCCGTTTGGCCTCGAGGTCGAGGTGCTCAGCCGCTTCCGTACGCCGGCGCAGCAAAAGCGCGCACTCAAGGCGTTTGCCGAGGGCACGATTGACGTGCTTATCGGCACGCACCGCCTGCTTTCGGCCGATGTGAACCCCAAGAACCTGGGCCTGGTGATCATCGACGAGGAACAGCGCTTTGGCGTACAGCACAAGGAGCAGCTCAAGAACCTGCGCGAGCAGATCGACGTGCTCACGCTTTCGGCGACGCCGATTCCGCGAACCATGCAGATGGCCACGAGCGGCGTGCGCGACATGAGCCTGATCACCACGCCGCCGACCGGGCGCCGTCCCGTGATTGTGCACGTGGGGGAGTACGACCCCGACGTGGTGAGCGCGGCGATTCGCCTGGAGGTGGGTCGCGGCGGCCAGGTGTACTACGTGTCCAACCGTGTCAAGACCATCGACGACGCCGTGGCGCGTGTGCACGAGGCCGCGCCCGAGGCGCGCGTGGGCGTGGCGCACGGTAAGATGAGCCCGCGCGAGGTCGAGGACGTGATGATCGAGTTCGCGACCAAGAAGATCGACGTGCTCATCGCCACGACTATCGTGGAGAGCGGCATCGACAACGCGACCGCCAACACGCTCATCATCGAGGATTCGCAGCGCCTGGGCCTGGCGCAGCTCTACCAGCTCAAGGGCCGTGTGGGTCGTTCTGCCACGCAGGCCTACGCGTACTTTATGTTCCCGGGCGAGCTGCCGCTCACCGAGGAGGCCACGGCGCGCCTGACCGCGCTTTCCGAGTTCCAGGACCTGGGCAGCGGCATGCGCATCGCCATGCGCGACCTGGAGATCCGCGGCGCCGGCTCGCTCATGGGCGCCGAGCAGCACGGCAACCTGTCAAGCGTGGGCTTTGACCTGTTTACGCAGATGCTGGGCCAGGCAGTGGCCGAGGCGCGCGGCGATGACGACGCCGGCGTGGAGGCGGCGAGCGTGGGCATTAACCTGCCGGCCGACTACTTCTTGTCCGAGGAGTACCTGCCGGCGGTGGACCAGCGCGTGCTCGTGTACCGCAAGCTCGCAGCGGCCGAGGACCTGGAGAGCATCGACGAGGTGCAGGAAGAGACCGAGGCCGCGCATGGCGAGCTGCCGTTGGCGGGACTCAATCTGTTCAACCGCGCGCGCATCCGCATTCGCGGCGAGCGCCTGGGGCTCGAGAGCGTCACGCTCAGCGGCGGACGCATCACTTTTTTGGGTGTCGACGTGCCCAAGAAGGTGGCCTTTGAGCTCAAGACCCGCTACGGTGCGGTGAACTTCCCCAAGAGCCGCAAGCTGTCGGTGCCCTACAAGGCGGGCGCCGGTGCGGGCAGCGGCCTGGGTCGCGGTCTCGACGCCAACGACGGCACCGGCCCCGTGGCCGCGGC
>USHZ01000177.1 GCA_900554595.1 uncultured Collinsella sp.
CAATTCCTCAATTTCGATAAGGCCCAGGATGCCGTTGAGCGGCGTGCGGATGTCGTGGCTCATGCGCGTGAGGAAAGCGGTTTTGGCGGCGTTGGCGGCATCGGCTTTCTGCCGTTCCTCCTGTGCGCGGTAAAGCGACCAGACAAGGATGACGATGCCGGTGAGCAAAATGCAGATGACGACTGCCGCAATGACGATGCGGTTGCGGTAGAGAAGTCGGAACGCATCCGATTCTTGCGCCGAGTACGATGTGGGGAAATAGCTGTTTGCAGAGAGCGATTCACCTGCATTGACGATGCCCTTATTGATGATTCCCAGCAGCTCGGGCTTGCCGCGCGAAATTAAACACGATAGCTGCGCCGTGTTGGTGAGTTCCTGTGTTTCGAAATCCTCGATGTCGTAGATGTCGCGGAGAGTTTCCAGGCGCGTGCTGGGGACAATGATGCAACGTGCCTTCCCCTCATTGAGGGCTTTGAGCACCTCGCCGTCATTCGAATACTCGGTTACCGTTGCGTTCGGAAAGAGACTTTCGAGCTCAAAACGGTTAACGATTGTGCTCTTTGTACAAGCGATGTTCTTAAGGTCTCTGTTCAGGTTTTTGCCACTGTGAATGGCGGTCAGCGAAACCGTTCCCATCGAGTTTGACTGGATGACCCCTGTCTGCTCGGCGAGCCAGTAGTCGCGAAACAACGGCAGGGCGACATCGATGGTTCCGTTGGAAAGGGCTTTGATCATTTGCTTGTTGTTCGAGAGTGCGATTGTTTTGACCGTAATGCCAAACTTGTCGTGCAACGTCGTTGCAAGCGAGGCGAGCGACCCTTCCATCTCGCCGTCGTCATTTTGCGTGCAGTAGGGAAGTTGGTTTTTAAGATAGCCGAGCGTGATGGTATTGCCGTTTTCTTTGAGCCAGGTGGTCTCGGTACCGGTGAGCGATGACGAGCCACTGTTTTGGGTCGAGTAACTCGATTTGACTTCCTCGTTATAGCGCGGGTTATCGCGGGCGATGGTCGTCATGGCGGCGTTGATGTCGTTCATCAGGTCAGGGCGGCTTTTGGGAACGGCAAAATAGTAGTCGCTCGAGCCTACGTAGAACATGGGTGACGCATCGGGCGACGAAATGGTGTCGTTCATGATGACGGCGTCGACCTCGCCGTCTGCAAGCGCCTCAAAGAGGGCGCTGCCGGTGTCGATTTCTTTATAGGTGCAGGTAACGCCTTCGTCGGCGAGCCACTGCTGGCCGACGATAGTTTGCATAACGCCAGAGTTGCAGCCGATGGTAAGGCCTTGGAGCGCCTGGGGGTTGCCCTTGGCAAGGTCGTCGCGATCGGGTCTGGCGTAGATGTAGTAGCGCTCGGTGCCCTCGGGGTTCGAGGAAAAGAGCAGCTTCTGCTCGCGCTCTGCCGAATACGAGATGTTGGGCATGAGGTCGATTTCGCCCGCCTCGAGCATGTCCATAAGCTCGGAGAAGGTGCCACTAACGTATTCGTATTGCCAGCCCTTTGTGTAATACGAGAGGGTCTGGAGGTACTCGTAGCCCCATCCCGAGAGGCGCTCACCCGGCGTGCCTTCCTGGAAGCCTTTGTTGTTGACGAGCCAGCCAACGCGGACCGTCTTGACCTGCTGGTCGGAGTCGGCGGCAAAGGCGGGGGCAGGCATGACGGCGCTCAGTACGGTGAGTACGGCAAGCGCGACGGCTAGGGTGCGATATAGAGCCAAACGAAGGACGGCGGAAGGTTTCACATGAAATCCTATCGAGTCGAGACAGTTTCGCATAAGGATACCAGCTCAACCTGTCCACTCAGCCACCGCACCGCTAAACGGTTAGGTAGTCATTGGGGACGTTCTTAAATGACTAGTCAAACAAGAACGTCCCCAATGACTAGTTCCGTTTGCGGGGGAGGCGTGGGACAATACCGAGCGAATGTGATTGGGCGTCTGGGAAAAGGGGTCGCGATGAACAAGTTGAGGACGCTTGCTGACGTGTTACGCCAGGCTGGCTTTGCGCGCATCACGGGCCTGTTCCTCGTCTTCTATCTGCTGTGCTCGACGGCCGTCTGGCTGTCCGAGCCCACGACCCTCACGTTTGGCGATGGCCTGTGGTTTAGCTTTGAGACGGTCTCGACCATCGGCTTTGGTGACATTCCGGCCGAAACGCCGGTTGCCCGCGCCATTACCGTCGTCTTGAGCGTCATCAGCATCTTCTACATCGCCATGCTCACGGGCGTGGCGGTGAACTACTGCAATACGCTTATCAAGATGCGTCAAAAGGACACCATGGCGCGCTTTATGGATGATCTGGAGCATTTGGAAGAGCTCGATCGCGACGAGCTTGCCGATCTTTCGCGTCGCGTGCGCGAATATCGCCGCCGCCAACGCTAGGACGGGCGCCGCGCGTCACGATGAGGGGGACTGAATATGAATATCACCGTGTATCTGGGTGCCAGTGCCGGCAATGACCCGGCGTTTCTGCCCGCGGTGCAGGAGCTGGGCAACTGGATTGGCGCCAACGGACACGCGCTGGTATACGGCGGGTCCAAATCGGGCCTGATGGGTGCGCTCGCCGATAGCGTGCTCGATGCTGGCGGACACGTGACGGGTGTGGAGCCGAGCTTTTTTATCGAGGCCGAGTTTCAACATGACGGTATCGACGACCTCATCGTGACGAGTGATATGGCGGAGCGCAAGGCCAAGATGATTGAGCTCGGCGATGCGTTCATCGCCTTTCCCGGTGGCACGGGCACGCTCGAGGAGATTGCCGAGGTCATGTCCGCGGTGTCATTGGGGCACCTGAGCGCTCCGTGCATCCTGTATAACCTGGGCGGTTACTACAACGACCTCAAGGCGCTGCTCGGGCACATGATCGATAAGGGTTTATCGAGCCCGCAGCGCCAGCAAGGCATTTACTTTGCCGACGATTTGCGCGAGATTGCCTCGATTATCAACGGATAAGTCTTGAGCCTGCCCCATTATGGCTCCCAATAGTGCCGTTTGCAGCGCGGATGGTTGGCTCGTTCGGGCAGCGCTCGCTCTACAATAAAACATAACTATGTCGACTTTGACCGCGGGAGGACCCGATGGATAACCTTGCCAAACCCACAAACCGCGCGCTGTTTTTAGTTAGCGTTGCCGTGACCGGTGCGTTCGCAGGTGCCGCGGTCTGGCTGTTCTTTTTTGCGATGGAGCACGGTATCGACTATCTATGGACCGAGATTCCGTACGCGCTGGGCGTCGCTTCGCCCGAGCTTGCCAGCGGTCCGTTTGGCTTTCTGCCGTACCCGTTTTTTGTCTGCCTGCTGGGCGGCCTGTTAATCGGTCTGTACGAAAAGATGACAGGCACCAAGACCGATGACCTCAATCAGGTCATGGCCAAGGTCAAGCAAGACGGGCGCTACCCGTACGACAACCTGGGCAAGCTTTCGCTCGCGGCGTTGCTGCCGCTGCTGTTTGGCGGAAGCATTGGACCGGAGGCCGGCCTGACCGGCGTTATCGCGGGTCTGTGCAGCTGGGTCGGCGACCGCATGCGTCGCTTTGGCGCCGAGTTTAGGGAGCTTACGCTGCTGGGCACCCAGGCTGCCCTGACGGCGCTCTTTACCGCGCCCGTCTTTGGCTTTGTGGCGCCGCTTGCCGGTAGC
>USHZ01000178.1 GCA_900554595.1 uncultured Collinsella sp.
AAGATTGTAGGGAAATCAATGTTCAAATGTCAAGAAATCAAAGGTAAAAGGTTGCAAAGAGTACACGGTTCCCCCATAAGCAAAACCTGCATTTGAGGCCGCAGGCAACTTTTCACGAAATTTCATCGAGTTTTCAACAGGTCGTGTTGGAAATGTTGAGAACTTTTCGTCCGTTTTCCAAAGTTTTCAACAGGTTTTGAAAACTTGTCGAAAGATGAGAAACATTGCGCGGTGAGCTACTATTTGTTCAAAACCTTTTGAAAGATTGCGAGCGGCATGTCTGACGACTTCTACACCATGGTCGATTCCGGTGATCCGGCACCCGACAACGAGCACATCACCGGCGTGCGCGAAAAACGCAACGAGGGTGAGCAGGTCACCGCACAAGCACCAAAGGCCATGTATGCAGCGCGCATCGCGGTCTACGATGACATGTTGTCGACACCGCGTGTCATCGTCATCGAACCGCAAGACGTCCGTACCTACTTGGAAGAGACAACCAACACCGTCTACCAGTGCATGAAAGAGCAGGGAGGACGCATCTCGCTGATGGTTATCCGCGAGATTGTCGAAAACTTTATCCACGCGCATTTTGCAGAGCCCATCATCTCGATTCTCGACGGTGGCGATACCATCCGCTTTGCCGATCAGGGTCCGGGCATCGACGACAAAGAGCGTGCCTTCGACTTTGGCGTAACCAGCGCAAACAGCAAGATGAAACGGTATATCCGCGGTACCGGCGCCGGGTTTCCCATGGTACAGGAGTACTTGGAAAACGCCGGCGGCGCCGTCTCCATCGAGGACAACATGGGCAACGGCACCGTCGTGACGGTAAGTCTGAACCCCAAGCGCGTGCAGGAAATCGAGCGTGCTGGCGGGCGCGGGGCGGCCGTGCGACCCGAGACGGAGCAGACGGCATATCCCCTATCCAGCACGTTTGCACAGCAGCCCGCGGCGCAGCAGATGCAGCAGCCCGTGGCACACATGCAGCAGCCTGGAAGTTTTCCCATGCAAGACCCCCAGGCACCGCTGGGCAACGCAATGCAAAACATGCCGGAGGGCATAAGCTCGGCAGATCTGGACACAGGCACCGTGCAGCAAACAGCGGCCATGCCAAACGCCCCGCAAATGGGCTATCAACCGTACCCGCAAGGGTATCCTCCCCAATATATGCCGCAGCAGGGATACGCCCAGCCGTATCCCCAACAGTATCATCAGGGATACCCGCAGCCGTACCAACAAATGCCCCAGGCGCAGTACAACCCATGGGCCCAGCAGATGCCTCCGCAGCCTTACCAACAGTGGCCGCAAAGTTTTCAACAGCAGCCGCTGCCTATGCAGAGTTCTCAACAACCAGCAGCTCAAATGATGTATCCTAATGCGGCGAATCAATATGCACAGCCGCAGCAAAACGTATTTGTGAGCGAGCGCGGCGAAGCGGCGCTGGGCTATCTGGCTCAAAACCAAGAGTGTGGTGCAACCGACCTGGCGCGGGCGTTTGGAAACTCAGCGCCCACGTGGTCGCGAACGCTCAACGACTTGGCGCAGGCCGGCTTGGTAATCAAACATGGCCAGAAATATCATCTGACCGAAATAGGCAGCGCTCGCGTGCGAGCCCAAAGTTAAGGAACGGGAGAAACAGTGGACGAGGAAGCAAGCATCATCCTGGGAGATGCCATCGCCTTTTGTCAGCGCGACGGCCAAGATGCACGCCTCATCAATATGCTGGGACAATCGCGCGCCGTGAGTTTAACCGAGGACACTCTGACGATTGAGGCACCTTCACGCTTTGCCATCGCTCAGCTCAAAAAGCATCAGCCGACCATCGAAGCGTACCTAGAAGAGATCGCCTTTGCACCGATTGCGCTCAATATCGTGGCACCGCAAGGTGCCCCGGCAAATACGGCCCCGGACACTCACCCGGTAGCGACCGCCACCGCAGCGGCAACGCCGGTGCCCGAGCCTCGACGCGACGATGTTTCCCGTGAAACCATGGCACCGCAGCAGACCGCTTCGGTCGCACCGACGGTAGAGCCAGCCCCCTCGCCCATCCCGACCGCCACGCATATGCCCGTCGCACACGAGGCGACACCCGGCGAGGAATCGGGCATTGCAATCAAAAACACGTTGTCCGCCGACGATTTCCGCCGCATGATGACCCAAATGAATGGCAGGCCACCGGCGAAAAGCACGAGTTCGTCCGCAGCGCCGGCAGCACCTTCGGCGGCGGCCCCGGCGGCAGTCGAGAAAAACGCGGACGGGGCGCCGCTCGCAGCGAATTCGAAATTCACGTTTGAAAATTTCGTCTTCGGACCGGAGAACAGTCTTGCCTACCGATCGGCGCTCAAATTCGCCATGCTTGCAGACACGCCCGGTACCTGCACGTCGCTGTTCATCTACGGCAAATCGGGCCTGGGCAAGACGCACCTGCTGCTCGCAATCAAAAATGAGCTGGCAGAGAAATCGCCCGAGATCAAGGTGAAGTACGCCAACTCGCAGGCATATCTGGACGACTTGATGACGGAATTCGACCGCCAAAAGAAGAGCAACGCCCCCATTATGCAGGCGTACCACGGCGTCGACGTGCTTATCATCGATGACATCCAGAACATCATTGGCAAGCGCGCGAGCGTGGATTACTTCTTCCAGTTGATGGACGAATTTATCCGTAACAACAAGAAGGTCGTGATCGCCGCCGACCGCGCTCCCAAGGACCTTAATATGGACGAGCGCCTGACCAGTCGCTTTAATGCCGGCCTGCTATGTCTGGTGGCGGAGCCCAGCTACGAGATGAAGTACAAGATTTTGCAGCGTTATTACGAAAACACGATCGCCGCCGCACCCGAGGCGGGCAACGACTCGCTGCTGGCGGCCTACGGGGGCGACGGCGGACATCTGACCGACGCGCACTTTAAACACATGGCCGAGGTCTCGGGCACCAACATTCGCGAGCTCGAGAGCTTTTGCGAGCGTTGCGCCGGTGAAGCGGGCGATCGCGAGCGCGAGGGCGGGGAGCTCACCTTTGACGACATTGACGCCATCGCCAACCAGTACTTCGACACATCGGCCAAGAAGATCAACGTGCAGACGGTCCAGTCCGTCATCGAGGAGCAATACGGCGTGACGCACGAGGAACTCATCGGGCCTCGCCGCAACGCCAATATCGCCAAGGCGCGCCATATCGCTATCTACCTGGCGATCGAAATGTGCGAGATGACGACGACGGCCGTGGGCGCCGAGTTTGGCAACCGCAACCACTCGACCGTCAGCACGAGCTATAAAAAGGTTCAGAAGATGATTCAGGAAGACCGGACTGTCACCGAAGACCTCAAGTCGCTGCGCGATAAAATTACACTGCGCTCGTAGGTAAATGGACACAGCTGTTGAAAACTTGTCGAAACGGCGGTTATAAGATGTCAAAAACTCGAGCCGCGGTGATGAAAAGTTTTGCGCAGGTTTTGAACGTGGAAAACATACCCGGTTGCACACAGGTTCCTGTCGATTCTCTTTTTAGGGCTGACCTGCACTTTTAGGAGTAATCAACAGTTTCGTCAGTACTATTACTATTATTAAGATATTTATATCTATAGAAAGGTATTAAAAGATGAAG
The DNA here is from genome assembly GCA_900554595.1 of uncultured Collinsella sp. Lineage (GTDB taxonomy): Bacteria > Actinomycetota > Coriobacteriia > Coriobacteriales > Coriobacteriaceae > Collinsella. The sequence continues at coordinate 3,611 of USHZ01000178.1, forward strand.
TT
>USHZ01000179.1 GCA_900554595.1 uncultured Collinsella sp.
GTCGACTTCGTAGCCGAGGCCTTCTTGGCAGCCGTGGTCTTGGTCGCGGTCGTCTTCTTGGCAGCGGTCTTGGCCGGAGCCTTTGCCGCGGGCTTAGCCTCGGCAGCGTCGGCCTTTACCTCGGGAACGACCTCGGCCTCGGTGGCCTTCTTAACAGCGGCGGTCGTGCGCTTGCGCGTGGTCGATGCCTTGGCAGTAGTTGCCTTAGCGGCGCTAGTCTTGCTAGCAGCGGCCTTTGTGGTCGTGGCCTTCTTAGCCGTCGTCTTGCGGGTGGTCGTCTTCTTGGCGGCAGGTTTCGCTGCGGGCTTAACTTCGGCATCGGCAGCCGGCTTCTCCTCGGCCTTGGGCTCCTCAGCAGCAGCGGGCTCTTTAACGGGCGCCGCAGGCTCGGCCTTAGCGGCAACCGGCTCCTCTACGGTCATAGCAGCCTTCACAGCCGCCGGGCGCTCAATCTCCGGATGCATAAAGAAGTACAGGTCCAGATACTTGTCGGCCGAGCGCGTCCAGCTAAAGTCCTGGCTCATGGCCTGCGTGACCAGCTGGTTCCAGGCATCGCGGTTGTCCCAGAACAGGCGTGCCGCACGGAACACGGCGTCGCCCATCTCGTCGCCGTTAAAGTTACTAAACGAGAAGCCCGTGCCCTCGCCGGTAAACTCGTTATACGGGATCACCGTGTCCTTCAGACCGCCGGTCTCGCGAACAATCGGCAGGGTGCCGTAGCGCATGGCGATGATCTGCGACAGGCCGCAGGGCTCAAACTTCGAAGGCATCAGGAACATGTCGGCGGCGGCATACATACGCTGCGACAGCGCAGGATCGAACTCGATGCGTGCGGCCATGGTGCCGGGGTACTTGTCCTGGAAGTAGCGCAGGCCGTCCTCGTAGTCGCGGTCGCCGGTACCCAGCACGGCCACCTGAACGCCGCCGGCCAGGATGCGGTCGAGCGCGTACATGACCAGGTCCATGCCCTTCTGGCGCGTCAGGCGCGTGACCATCACCATAAGCGGACGGTCGTCGCGAACCTCGAGCCCCAGCTCTTCCTGCAGCTTGGCCTTGCACACGGCCTTGCCGGAACGGTCATCAACCGTGTAGTTGGCGGCAATGCGGTTGTCGGTCGCCGGGTCAAAGCCCGCCACGTCAATGCCGTTGAGGATGCCCTGCAGCGCATAGGAGCGCTCGCGCAGCACACCGTCCAGGCCCTCGCCAAACTCGGGCGTCTGGATCTCGTTGGCATAGGTGGGGCTCACCGTGGTGATGGCATCGGCATAGCGCAGCGCGCCCAGCATGTAGTTGATGCTGCAGGCGTCGCAACGCAGCTGCGAGGCGGCCGCCGGAATATGCGCTACGCCCAGGATATCCTCCATCACGGTGTCGCTAAACTGGCCCTGGAACGCCACGTTGTGGATCGAGAACACGGTCTTGACGCGGTCGTACAGCGGAAGGCCCTGGTAGAACTCGCGCAAGAACACGGGCGCCAGTGCCGTCTGCCAGTCGTTGCAGTGCAGGATGTCGCACTCAAAACCGGCCGGCAGGTGCTGCAGACTCTCGGTGATGGCCTTGGAGAAAAACGCAAAGCGCTCGCCGTCATCAAAGAAGCCGTACGGATAGTCGCGCGCAAAGTAGCGCTCGTTGTCGATGAACATATACGTGACGCCGTCGTGCTCGAGCTTCTCGAGCCCGCAGTACTCATTGCGCCAGCCCAGGCTCACGTAAAAGTCGGAGAAGTGCTGCATCTGCGCCTTGTACTCGTCCTTGATGGTGGCGTACTTGGGCACCATCACGATGACCTCGGCGCCGGCGCGTACAAGCGCCGCAGGCAGCGAGCCCGCCACGTCGCCCAGGCCACCGGTCTTTACAAACGGTGCGCACTCGGCCGAGGCAAACACGATCTGCATCTTTTTGCTGGAATCTGCCATATTGTCTCCCATGTTGCAATTCGAGAATAGCCGCCTGGCACAAACCGGGCGGCTATTCTACATGTTACGAGCGATGTTGCGGTGCCAACGTTAACGTACGATGGTGGTGTCGGAAGTTAACGGAGCCTTGCCCAGCACCAGGATGTTCTCGGGCGTGCCGCGAAGCTCGGTGTTGGTGGGAACCACGTTGTTCTTGTCCAGAATGGCGTTCTCGACGCGGGCGCCGCTCTTGATGATGCAGCTCTGGTTGATGATCGAGTTGGTCACCGAAGCACCTTCCTCGACCACGACGCCGCGCGACAGGATCGAGTTGCGCACGGTGCCCTTGATGATGCAGCCGGCCGAGATGATCGAGTTGCACGCGTGGCTGCCGGTCGCATAGCGCGAAGGCGGCACGTCGTGGGCCTTGGTCAGGATCGGGCGCTCGGGGTCAAAGAGCTGGTCGGCCACGGTCTGGTCGAGCAGGTCCATGCTGCGGCGATACAGCGACTTCTCGCTAAACACGCCCACGACCTCGCCCTTGTACTCGTAGCTGCACACATCGATGTTGCCAAAGTCGCCCTGGAGCGCCTCGAGCAGGTCCAGATAGTCGGCGGCTTGGTAATGGTCGATGATCTCGAGGAGCGTCTCGCGGTTGACGATGCAGCAGTCCATGGAGGCGTTGTCGCCGTACACGACGCCGGCGCTCACGCCCGTCAGGCGGCCGTTCTCGTTAATCTCGAGTTTGGTCTCGTCCTCGACATTGCGCGTGGCCTTGCAGTACACCACGGTCATCTGGGCACCGGAGTTCTCGTGCGCCTCGATGATGGTGTTGAGGTCCATATTAAAGATGATGTTGGTGCCCATCATCACGACATAGGGCTTGTCCGAGCGCTGGAACAGCGTCTTGTTGGAGATGATGTCGCGCAGCAAGAAGCGCATGCCGCCCTTGGTGGTGCCATACGCGTTGCCGGGCACCATGAACAGGCCGCCCTTCTTGCGGTCCAGACCCCAGTCCTTGCCCGAGCCCACGTGGTCGATCAGCGAACGGTAGTTACCCGGCATGACGACGCCGACGGTCTTGATGCCGGCATTCATCATGTTGGACAGCGGAAAGTCGATCAGGCGGTAGCGGCCCAAAAACGGAACGGACGCGATGGGGCGGTCCTTGAGCAGGACGCTGCCGTAGGACGAAGAGTAGTTAGCGGTGATATAACCGATGGCCTTGCGATTGATCATCGGATCATTCCCCCTTCCCGATAACGACGTCATTTCCAACGACGGCCGTATCCTTGGTGGTATCGACAGAGCCGAGCTTCACGCCCTCTTCGACCGTGGAGTTCTCGCCCAAAATAGCGCGGCAGATGTGCGCGCCGCTCTTAACGTGCGCACCCGGCAGCAGCACGGAGTCCTCGACCACGGCGCGCTCCTCGATGATGACATCGGTCGAAAGGATCGAGTGGCGAGCGGTGCCGTAGATCTTGCAGCCGTTGGAGACTAGACAGTCGTCCAGGCGGCCGTCCGGACCAATGTAGTGCGGAGGACGCGTGGTGATGTTGGACATGATGGGGAAGTTCTTGTCAAACAGATCGAACTCGGGGTTGTTGCCCAGTAAATCCATCGAGGTCTCGTGGAAGCTGGCGATGGTGCCGACGTCCTTCCAAAAGCCGT
>USHZ01000180.1 GCA_900554595.1 uncultured Collinsella sp.
GTGTTCTCGGTGCAGCTGGGCTGGAAGTACTCCATCATCTCCGGCGCCGTCGCGCTCACCATGTTCAACATCCCCATCCTGGTGCGCGTGATTCAGCAGGCGCTCGAGGACGTGCCGCAGGCCCAGCGCGATGCGTGCCTGGCCATGGGCCTCACTCGCTGGGAGGCCACGCTGCACATCCTGATTCCCGAGGCCATGCCCGCCATCGTGACCGGCATCGTGCTTTCGGCCGGCCGCGTGTTTGGCGAGGCCGCAGCATTGCTCTTTACCTCGGGCATGAGCTCGCCGGTTCGCCTGAACTTCTTGAGCTTTAATCTGTCGAGCCCCACTTGCGCCTGGAACGTGTTCCGCCCCGGTGAGTCGCTCGCCGTGCACATCTACAAGATCTATGGCGAGGGCAGTCCCGAGGCCCAGCAGATCGTTTGGGGCACCGCCGCGCTGCTGATGATCTGCGTGCTGCTGTTTAACGTAATCGCCCGTATCGTGGGCAAGCAACTGGCAAGGAGGATGACGGCCGAATGAGCGAGATGAATGCAACGCCCGCAACCGAGGTGGCCACGTCCGAGACCCAGGACTTTCTGTCGAGTGTGGGGGAGAGCGAAAAGCGCGTTCGCGTGAGCGGCAAGGCCGTGAGCGACGAGGCCGTGCTCTCCACCAAGGACGTCAACGTGTACTATGGCGACCACCATGCGCTGCACAATACGTCGCTCGATTTCCACAAGGGTGAGATCACGGCGCTCATCGGGCCTTCGGGCTGCGGTAAGTCGACCTTCTTGCGCAGCCTCAACCTGATGAATCGCGAGATTCGCGGCTGCCGCGTGGAGGGCGAGATCAACTACCGTGGGCGCAATGTGAACACCAAGACCGAGAACACCTACGAGCTGCGCCGCTCCATCGGCATGGTGTTTCAGCAGCCCAACCCTTTTCGTAAGTCCATTCGCGACAACATCACGTTTGCGCCCAAGCGCCACGGCATCACCGACCGCGACGAGCTTGATCGCATGGTCGAGGAGAGCCTGCGCGGCGCGGCGCTGTGGCACGAGGTCAAAGACAAGCTCGACAAGAGCGCCTATGCGCTTTCGGGCGGCCAGCAGCAGCGCCTGTGCATCGCGCGCACGTTGGCGCTCAATCCCGACGTGATTCTGTTCGACGAGCCCTGCTCGGCGCTCGACCCCATCTCGACGCTGGCGATCGAGGACCTCATGTCGTCGATCGTGGCCGACCGCACCATCGTTATCGTGACGCACAACATGGAGCAGGCGTCGCGCGTGTCCAACCGTACGGCGTTTTTCTACATGGGCGATATGGTCGAGTACGACGAGACCGACGAGATTTTCCAACGGCCCAAGGATAAGCGGCTGAATGATTACCTCACCGGCATGTTCTCCTAGTCCGGGACATGCTTGAGGCCCGCGGCGGCCACGGTCGCCACGGGACTGATTGGAGAGGCGGGTCATCTCTTGCGGGAGATGGCCCGCCTTTTTGCTCTGCGACCGAAACGACCACCACAAAGGGGACAGGCGCCTTCGTGGTGGTTTGGGGTGGGGCTCGCTGCTATCATGGACAACGTTGAATTTCTACGAAGGAGCAGGGCATATGGCGATTCTTTTGGGATGCGATTCCATCAGCCTAGAGTTTCCCACCAAGCATATTTTCGATAGCGTGACGCTCGGCGTGGGCGAGGGCGACCGCATTGGTATTGTCGGTAAAAACGGCGACGGCAAGTCGACGCTGCTGAGCGTGCTCGCCGGCACGCTGGAACCCGACGACGGACGCGTGACGCACCGCCGCGGCACCACGATCGGACTGCTCGGCCAAAAGGACCAGCTTGTCGACACCGATACCGTGCATCATGCCGTTGTGGGCGACACGCCCGAGTACGAGTGGGCCTCGAGCCCCCGCACGCGCCAGATCCTGGCCGGTCTTATTAGTGATGTGCCCTGGGAGGGTACGGTGGGCGAGCTTTCGGGCGGCCAGCGCCGTCGCGTGGACCTCGCGCGCCTGCTGATCGGCGACTACGACGTGCTCATGCTCGACGAGCCCACCAACCACCTGGACATGCGCACCATCAACTGGCTCGCGCGTCACTTAAAGGCCCGCTGGCAGCGCGGTCAGGGCGCCATGCTCGTGGTCACGCACGACCGCTGGTTCTTGGACGAGGTCTGCACCAGCATGTGGGAGGTCCACGACGGCCAGGTCGATCCCTTCGAGGGCGGCTACTCCGCATATATCCTGCAGCGCGTGGAGCGCGACCGCATGGCCGCGGTTACCGAGGAACGCCGTCGCAACATGGCGCGCAAGGAGCTCGCGTGGCTGAGCCGCGGCGCCCAGGCCCGTTCCACCAAGCCCAAGTTTCGCGTTGAGGCTGCTCGCGAGCTGATCGCCGACGTGCCGCCCGTGCGTGACGAGCTGGAGCTCAAGCGCCTGGCCGTGAGCCGCCTGGGCAAGCAGGTTATCGATGTGGTCGACGTGGATGCCGGCTATGCGGATACCGATGGCGCGCCCAAGCAGGTGCTCTCCGACGTGACCTGGCTCATTGGTGCGGGCGATCGCTATGGTCTTTTGGGCGAGAACGGCGCCGGCAAGTCCACACTGCTCGACGTGATTCAGGGCAAGATCGCGCCCCTGCGCGGTCGCGTGAAGATTGGCCAGACGGTGCGCTTTGGCGTGCTGTCGCAGCAGCTCGAAGAGCTCGAGCCCTACATGGGCGACACGATCCGCGAGGTGCTCAGCAACTATAAGAAGTACTACGTCATCGACGGCAAGGAGACTTCGCCCGAGAAGCTCTGCGAGCGTCTGGGCTTTACGACGCAGCAGCTCTGGAGCCGCATCGGCGATCTTTCGGGCGGCCAGCGCCGTCGCCTGTCGCTGCTGCTGACAATCCTGGACGAGCCCAACGTGCTCATCCTGGACGAGCCCGGCAACGACCTCGATACCGACATGCTGGCGATTGTCGAGGATCTGCTCGACGGCTGGCCTGGCACGCTGATCCTAGTGACGCACGACCGTTTCCTCATGGAGCGCGTGACCGACCAGCAGTGGGCGCTGCTCGACGGCCACCTGACGCATATGCCCGGCGGCGTGGATCAGTACCTGCGCCTGTGCAACGCCACCGCCGAGGGCGAGCCCGTGGGCGCGCCGAGCGCCAAGACCGGCACGTTCGACACCGGCGCCGCAGCGGTTGCGGCCGAAAAGCCCAAGACGAGCGGGCAGCCCAATGGCCTTTCCAACGCCGAACGCCAGAAGCTTCGCCGCGAGGTGAGTTCGCTCGAGCGCAAGATGGAGACGCAGCGCGCTCGCGTGGAGGAGGCCGAGGCCGCCATGGCCCAGGTCGATCCCACCAACTACACGGCGCTGGGCGAGCAGCAGGCAAAGATCGACGAGGCCCACGCCGCCATGGACGAGCTGGAGATGGCGTGGCTCGAGGCGAGCGAAAAGCTCGAGGGCGAGGAGTAGGCGAGGATGATCAAGGCCGCGTTTTTCGATATCGACGGCACGCTGCTGAGCTTTAAGACCCACCGGATTCCGGCGTCGGC
>USHZ01000181.1 GCA_900554595.1 uncultured Collinsella sp.
CGAGGCGGGCGTGAGCCCGGCCACGGTCTCGCGCTATCTCAACAACCGCCCCGGGCAGATGACCGAGGAGACCCGCGCTCGCATCGCGGCAGTTATCGAGCGCACTGGCTATCGCCCACGTGCCGCCGCGCGCAATCTGCGCAGCTCGCGTACCAACCTCATCGGCGTGATCTTGGCCGACATTGCTAACCCGTTCTCGAGTGCCATGCTCGAAGGGCTTTCCGCCAGTGCCGCCGCGCGCGGCTGCTCGCTTATGACGGCCATTAGCGGCAACGACCCCGCCAAGGAGGCAGAGTCGCTCACCAGACTTATCGATGCCGGCGTGGACGGCCTGGTCGTCAACACCTGCGGAGGCAATGACGAGGCGATCGCCGCGGCAGCGGGACGCCTGCCCGTCGTGCTGCTCGACCGCGACGTTGCCGCCGGCGGTGTCGATCTGGTGACCTCCAACAACCGCGAGCTAGTTGCCGGCTTGGTAGACGCCTTGGCCTCTGCGGGCAGCGAGCGCCTGTGTCTGCTCACCGAGGCAGGCGACGACAGCCCCGTGCGTCGCGAGCGTGCCGAGGCCTTTGTCGACGAGCTCTCGCGCCGCGGCTTGGCCGGCGAGGTCGTCACCCTGGCCGACGGTGGCGCCACGGGCGTCGGCCGCTTGGACGAGACCATCCGCGGCCATGCCGGTAAAAAGCTCGGCCTCATTGCCGTCAACGGCCTGGTTTTCCTGCGCCTGACCGAGGCATTAGCGCGGCTGGGACCCTCGTTGCCGGCTGGGCTCAAGATCGCGACATTTGACGATTACCCCTGGAACCACGTGCTCTTTGGCGGCGTGACCACGGCCGCGCAGGATACCCTTACCATCGCCGAGCGCGTAGTCGAGCGTCTGTCCGAGCGCATCGACGTCGTTACCACTACGGTAGGCGATGCCGCAAAGCTCGCCCCCAAGCGCATCGAGATCCCCGGCCACATCGAACACCGCGCATCGACCTCGCGCTAGACACTCGTTCGCAACAGCCTGTTCGCACACGTTTTTTGAGCGCTTGATACGCTTTAACCCTGCGGAAACATTTTTCTGCGATAGTATCTGCGATATAGACCAGTCGAAACCCGCCCGAAAGAAAGGGGAGCGACATGAACCAGCAGAACATCGATTACGTACTCCGCTCCGTAGAGCAACGTGACATCCGCTTTGTTCGTCTGTGGTTTGTCGACATTCTCGGCCGCCTCAAGAACTTTGCCATTAGCCCCGAGGACCTCGAGGTCGCTTTTGAGGAGGGTATTGGCTTTGACGGCTCTGCCATCGAGGGCTTTGCCACGCCCGAGGAAGCCGACATGCTCGCATTTCCCGATGCTTCGACCTTCCAGATTCTGCCGTGGCGCCCGAGCCACAACGGCGTCGCCCGCGTGTTCTGCGACGTGTGCACTCCCGATCGCAAGCCGTTTGCCGGCGACCCGCGCGATGCCCTGCGTCGCATGTTCTACAAGGCCGAGAAGGCCGGCTATCTGCTCAACGTGGGCGCCGAGCTGGAGTATTACTACTTCCCCGACGAGCATACGCCCGAGCCGCTCGACAACGTGGGCTACTTCGATCTTTCGGTGAGCGATGCCGCTCGCGACCTGCGCCGCAACACGGTCCTCACGCTCGAGAAGATGTCCGTGCCCGTGGAGTATACCTTCCACGCCGCCGGTCGCTCGCAGCACGGCATGAGCCTGCGCCACGCCGAGGCCCTAAGCATGTCCGACGCCATCACCACGGCAAAACTCATCATTAAACAACAGGCCTACGAGAGCGGTTGCCACGCCTCCTTTATGCCCAAGCCGTTGGCGGGTGAGGACGGCAGTGCTATGTTCCTGTGCCAGTCGCTATTCGACCACGACGGCAACAACGTCTTTTGGGGCGAGGACGACGAGAAGTACCACCTCTCCGATATCGCCAAGCACTACATGGCCGGCATCCTGGCGCATGCTCGCGAGATTAGCGCCATCACTAACCCCACGGTCAACTCGTACAAGCGCATCACCACGGGCGGCGACTCCGTGCCGCAGTACGCCACGTGGGGCCTGCGCAACCGCGCGAGTATGGTCCGCATCCCGGTCTACAAGCCCGGCAAGCAGCTGTCCACGCGTATCGAGCTGCGCAGCCCCGACCCCATGGCCAACCCGTACCTGGTCAACGCCGTCACGCTGGCGGCTGGTCTCGACGGCATTGAGCGCAAGCTGGAGCTCCCACCCGAGGCAACGGCCGAGACGCTCAAGCTCACCGACCGTCAGATGCTCGAGGCCGGCTACACGCCGCTGCCGCGTTCGCTCAAAGAGGCGCTTGACGTGTTTGAGGACTCGCAGTTTATGAAGGATGCCCTCGGCGAGCACATCCACAGCTTCTTCCTCAAAAAGAAGCGCGACGAGTGGCATAAGTTTGAGTCTACGATCACCGAGTGGGAGATCAAGCACTACCTGGCGAACTCCTAATCGCGCTGACTTGTCCCAGTACGATTGAGCTCATTTCTTTGGAGGCCGATATGTCCGAAAAGAGTGCCCTGTTCATGGCGCGCACGACGCGCTTCCACGAGTTTGCCCGCAGCCTGACGACCACCCTGGGTGTCGAGGTGAGCCTGGCAACCCCCGATTCGCCGACTGCGGCGCACGACTTTGACCTGCTGATCCTCGATTCCGATGGCATCCGCAGCGACCGCATCGATCAGATTGCCAAGTGGCTTGACGATCGCGGCGGCGTCCCCATGCTGGTGATCGTCGACGACGAGGCACTCGGCACCCTGCGCCTGCCCAATCACGCGCATGCCGACTTTGTCTGCCCCACGGCGACGCCCAACGAGCTCAAGGCTCGTGCGCAGCGCCTGATGGGTGAGGAGGAGACCGTCACCGCCGACGATGTGCTCAATATCGATAACCTCGAGATCAACCTGGCCACCTACCAGGTGATACTCGATAACGAGCCCATCGACCTGACGCTGATGGAATACTCGCTGCTGAGCTTTTTGGCGACGCATCCCAACCGTGCCTACAGCCGCGAGGTGCTGCTGCACCGCGTGTGGGGCTTTGAGTACTGCGGCGGTACGCGCACCGTCGACGTGCACATCCGACGCATCCGCTCCAAGGTGGGCCCGCAGATCGCGGCACACATCACCACCGTCCGCGGCGTAGGCTATCTGTTTAAGGACTAGATTTCCGACGGGCACCTTTGTGGTGGTTTTGCCGCATGTGCGGGTTCCTTTCGGGTTTGCAGAAGAACTTAAGCCTTCCTAAAAGATTGCGTTCTCATACACGTGCACCCGCATATTGGGGTACAACTCAACGTGAACAATGATGGCCCGCCACGTGTTTGGCGGGCCTTTGGTTATTTGACGAAAGGATCGGAGCTATGAGCGAGAACGATTCCCAGCGCCCCCAGGATGCGGACCACGCCGGCGAGACGCAGCAGCAGCCGCGCGTGCAGGTGGAGTCGACGCCTGCCGACAGCAACATTCCCTACGTGCAGGCCTACGACAC
>USHZ01000182.1 GCA_900554595.1 uncultured Collinsella sp.
CGCAAGTACCGAGGTGGTGCCGCAGTCGAGCGCCATGATGTAGGAACCGCCAAAGCTAAACGAGGCGTCTTCCATACCCAGGCTACCTAGATTCAACGACATCGCTTACACCTTTCTATTGCATCGGGTCGGACAGGACCCGCTCGATCTCTGATGCGGGGAGCGCGCCTTGGCGCAGGATCTGGAGCTCACCGCGCTGAAACGACACGATGGTTGAGGCGTCGCGACACGTGGTCTCACCTGCGTCGACAGCCACATCGACCCCCTCCAGGATACGCTCCTCCACCGTGGCAAAACTTGCCGGCGCGGGCGCGCCGTGCGTGTTGGCGCTGGTGCAGGCAAGAGGGCTGCCGCAGGCGCGGATGAGCGCTTGCACCACGGGCGAGGCCGAAGCGCGAAGTGCCACCGTGTCGTCGGCGGCGCGCATAAAGGTCGGCACGCAGGGGGCCGCCTTGACCACGATAGTCAGGGCGCCTGGCCAGCATCGTCGGGCGAGCACGCGGGCCTCATTAGGGATATCCACGCCATAGCGGTCGAGTGCCTCGGCATCATCGACCAGCCAGGCAACCGTTTGGGTGAGCTCGCGCTGCTTGAGGGTAAAGATGCGACGATAGCCGGTACCGAGCGCGGGGACCGCGGCGCCGTTGACGGTGGCCTGCGGATCGCGCGGCCACGGCAGAGGTTCACTTGTATCTTGTGGAACGGCATCCGAGAAGGCGTTGACCGCCACGGCGACACCGTAGACCGTCTCGGTTGGAATAAGCGCCAGGCCGCCGCGACCGAGTAGCTCGGCCGTGCGCTCGACTGCAAGCCGATGCGGCTCGCGCGCTCCCTCGTATACCCGATAGACCGTCTGCATGTGTATGCCAGCCCCTTACGCTCTGGTGCAAGTTTGTTTACTGTGGGGCATTCTCGCACGAAACGTTCAACCTATTTGCCCAGAGCGCATGTTGGTTTGGTGAGCGGCTCTAGTAGTCGGTGAAAGTGAGGGGGTTATTGGACGGCTACGAACTTCTTTGGTCTTCCGGCGTGACGTTCTTGAGCGGCGTAACGCTCGATGCTTTCTATCGTTATCATCCGACGGCCGTCGACGAGTTCGACATCGAGCTTTCCGGCTTTGACCAGCGCGGTAATCCGCGGAGCGGAGACTTTGAGGTCCAGCGCTGCGTCTTTAAATGTTCGGCATGCCGCTTCCCGAGCGCCCTCGTGGTCGATTTCGACTGAAAGGGCCACGACCTCGGCCGAGCGTTCGTACCCTGCCGGAGTCAAACCGTTGTTGAGATCGTCGGCCAAAAACGCCATCAGCGCCTCGGTGGCATGGGCAATCGCTTCTTCGCGCGTATCTCCATCGGCAAAGGCGCCGGGAATCTGCGGGAAGCTGGCGCAGTAACCGTCGTCTTCTTTTATGAGAACGCAGTCATAGGTAAATCGCTGCCTCATTTTGCCTCCAACTACCATCCAGCTTGGCGACGAATACATGCCCACGTGCCCTTCTTTGGTCGATCACCACCAGAGCCGTTCACGGTAACAACACGGTCACCAGAAACATACTTAGCGTGACTACCGACTTGCGCGACCTTCACGAATCCATCGTGCTTGAGTAGGGCAATGATTTCCCGAAAGGTGGGAGGTTGCATGGGCCGACCTCTTTCAGCCGTCCTAATTATAAACTAATTTATAATTTTTGCTAACCAGTTAATAAATATTACTGGCGCTGCTTGGGCTCGGTGACGATGGCTCGGACGATGCGGGGGCGATCGGTGAGGTCGTGGACGATGCGCACGTCCGACAGACCCGCTTGACGGCAGAGCTCGGCCGCAGCGTCGAGCGCGCCCTCGTAGAGCTCGCAGGCAAAGAGGCCGCCGGCGCGCAGCATGTAGGGTGCCGCGTTGAGCAGACGGCGGAAGATATCGAGGCCGTCGGCACCGCCCTCGAGCGCCAGATCGGGCTCAAAGTCCTTGACCTCGTGCGGCAGCGAGCGCATGACATCGGTGGGGATGTAGGGCGGGTTGGAGACGAGCACGTCAAAGGTGCCCCACTCTTCGCGGGGAATGGAGCTCACCAGGTTCGTGAGGCTAAAGGCAACCTCGTCGGACGTGAGACCAAGCGCATCGCGGTTTTTGGTAGCAAGGTCGATGGCACGCGGCTCGATATCGGTAGCAGTGCAGGTGACGTGGCCGCGACGCTCCCAGGCAAGCGAGAGCGAGATGCAGCCCGTGCCGCAGCCGACCTCGAGAACGCGGGCAGTGCGGGGCTCGGCTGGGGCAGGTACGTTGGCCTCGGCGATGCCGTGTTCGTCGAGCTCGGGCTCGGGGGTTTCCCTGGCCTCTGCTTCTGCCGCTTCGGCTTCTGCCGCCTGCGCGGCGGCCTCCTCGGCCTCGCGATCGGCAAGCTCCTCGGCATAGGCGCGGCTGCCGAGCACGTCGCTACCCAGCGCAGCCTCATCGGCGGCCGTCAGGTTGGCAGCACGGCGCTCGGCGGTCGCGCGTTCGTCGGCCAGCGCCGCCTCGGCTTTGCGGGCCTGCTCGACCTCATCGTTCCAGGGCAGCTCCGCGCGCTGACGGGCAGCAGCCTCGGGGCTCAGCACCTCGGCATCCAGATAATTGAGGACTTCCTCGACGAGCATCTCGGTCTCGGGGCGCGGAATGAGCACACCGGGGGCGCACGCGACGTCGATCATGCGAAACTGCGTGCTGCCGGTGATGTACTGCAGCGGCTCGCCTTTGGCGCGACGAACGACGGCCGCGTGCATGGTCTCGAGCTGGGCCGCGTTAAGCGCCTCGTCCATGCGCATATATAGGTCAATGCGCGCCAAACCCGTGGCAGCGCAGAGCAGCCACTCGGCAGAAAGACGGGGGTGCTCCTCGCCGCGCTCGGCCAGGTACTCCTTGGTCCACTCGAGACAACGCTTGATGGTCCAGATCTCGTTTGCCATGGGGCCCTCCCCTCTTAAGCGCCGGACGGCGCGCGAATGTCGGAGCAGATTGTACGCGAGGGCGGCACGCGGCAAGGGACGATTGGAAGCGATTATCGAGAATCAGCCCAGAATTTTTGTTTGTCCCCGTCCAAAGTGTTCATATGTCGACGTCTAAATCTGCATTCGTCAAGCTTTTGGCAAGGTTGCCCCAAAACTGACCAATATCTAACCAAGAACTTGCCAAACCACTTGACGCGCGACGCACCAAAAAGGGCCCCGCGACTTCTTGCACGATTTTTCGAGCAATATTTTCAATAGCAGATGCATACCGTTAATTGCTTTAAGAAGGTAAGCAGCCTAAAGGCCATCAAGACAGGTTGAATAACATCTCAAAGCAATGTGCTCAGCCCAGTCATTTAAGAACGTCCCCAATGACTACCTCTAAGGCGCCGCAGGTTGAGCATACCGCATCCGGAGCAAGGCAACGCCGCAGGTAGAGGACGGACAGCGAGCGGGCCGCATTTGAGGCAAGGTGACGTGAAACGAAAGGGCGCTGACCTTCTGGTCGCGCCCTTGAAGTTGA
>USHZ01000183.1 GCA_900554595.1 uncultured Collinsella sp.
CGACGGCACTAAAGTAGAGCAGGCAACCGATGCCGGTGTTGACGACGCCGAGCATGGCGACGGCGCCCCAATCGATGCCGGCGGCAATGCTGGGGGAGAGGAACGAGGGGGCACCTTGCGTGAAGAGCGTAAGGATCAACGCGGTTACAAAGGCGGCGCTCACCTGGAGCGTGGAGTTCTCGAGGCCTTCGATGTGTGGCGCACCCTTGCTAGCGATGACCATCAAGGCGTAGCAGAAGGCCGAGGCGATGCCGCAAGCGATACCCGCAATGGGCATATTGCCGCCTAGACCTTGCGCCGCAATGAGAAAGGCGCCACAGGCAACGGCGATAAACCCGGCGATTTTGCCGCCGGTCAGCTTTTCGCCAAAAATGAGCGGGGAGAGGGCCATAACGATGATGGGGCCGCAGTAATACAACAGCGAGGAGATGCCAACGCCGATCGTCTGATAGGCGCGGAACAGGAAAATCCAGCTGGCGCCCAGCGCGGCGCCCGAGACGATGAGCGCTGCGGCCTCGCGGGGGCGAGACGGAGCCTGCAGGTTATGGCGCTTGGTTATGAAGAGGATGGCGGCAAGGGTGAGAGCGCCCAAAAACGTGCGCAACAGTACGATATCGGAGCTCGGCAGCGCGATGGCAGCGGCGATGATGCCGTTGGAGCCAAACAATAGCAATGCTGCTAAGTACGTAAACAGTCCGTTGTTCATGTGCTGACATCTCCTCTATATCCGAGCATGTTCACTATGGGTGAGGTGGCTTTAGAAGAAAAGCGAATATAATGCATGGATAACATGACAAAAACTCATGTAAAGGTGGAGGGATGCCGTGGAAACGAATATTCAAAAGATGCAAGTGCTGCTCGAGACGGTGCGTGCCGGCAGCTTTACGCATGCTGCAGAGCGGCTGAGCTATTCGCAGTCGGGCGTGAGCCGCATGGTGGGCGACCTTGAGGCAGACTGGGGTTTTAAGGTGCTTGATCGCAGCCGCGAGGGCGTGGTGCTTTCTGCCGACGGGCGGCAGGTCATGCCGGCAGTCGAGGCGTTATGCGAAGAGTTTGGCCGCCTGCAGCGACGCGTGGACGAGATGCGGGGGCTCATGCGTGGCAAGATCTGTATCGGTACATTCTCGAGTGTGGCGACCCATGTACTGCCGCCGGTGATCGCGCGGTTTCGCGCTGATCACCCGGAAGTCGATTACGAGCTGCTGATGGGTGATTACTCCGAGATTGAGCAATGGGTGGCGGAAGGCCGCTGCGACCTGGGCTTTATTCCGCGCGAGCCACGCGGCGCCGGTATGGCGTCGCGGCCGTTGGTGCAAGACGAGCTGATGGCCGTGGTGCCAGCGGACTCCTCGCTTGCCACCGCGGAGGTCGTTTGCCTTGCCGATTTGGCCAACGAGCAGTTTATTCTGCTGGAACGCGGTAGCGACGACGAGATTACGCCGCTGTTTCGCCGCGCGGGTCTGGCGGTGCGTTCTAAGCTATCGACCTGGGATGATTATGCGATTATGGCCATGGTCGAGGACGGTCTGGGCGTGAGTATTCTTCCGGCGCTCATCTTGCGCCGCTGTCAGTTCGATGTCGCCGTGCGTCCGCTCGAGGGACATCCCCATCGGCAGATCAACGCGATATATCGCACGGCTGACGTTTCGCTTGCCGCCGCTCGATTCCTTGAATATCTCTAAACGCGTGCGCGTCATTGTCCGCCTTGGGCAAATCTCGGAGTTCGGTACGTTTTCTTGTGAAATTGAACTTCCGAATAAGGTACGGCGCTATACTGCTGCCTAAATTGAACTTAGGTTCAATTCGTGTTCTATAAATTGAACTTTGCCAGCAAGGAGGTTCTAATGGCCCAAGAGACGTTTAGCAATCGCCTGCGACAGACCATGTCCGATCGCGACGTTCGCCAGTCGGACGTAATCCGCGCATCGGAGATGCTCGGAAAAAAACTCGGCAAGAGTCAGATGAGCCAATATGTGAGCGGCAAGACGATCCCGCGGCGCGATGTGGCAGAGCTGCTCGCTCGTATTTTGGAGGTCGATGTTTCCTGGCTGCTCGCCGGTGACGCCGATCAAGGCGAGGAATCATCGCCTCGCAACGTGCCCAAGCCCGAACCCCATCCCTCAGCTCAAATTCCAAGGAGCACCACCATGCGTACTTTTTCTAAATCCACCAAGCTCGATAACGTCCTGTATGACGTGCGCGGCCCCGTCGTCGACGAGGCCGCCCGTATGGAGGACGAGGGCGAGCGTATTCTCAAGCTCAACATCGGTAATCCGGCGCCCTTTGGTTTCCGCACGCCCGATGAGGTCATCAAGGACATGCGCCAGCAGCTGCCCGACTGCGAAGGCTATTCCAACTCGCGTGGCCTGTTCTCCGCGCGCAAGGCAATCATGCAGTACTCGCAGATCAAGGGCCTGCCCAATGTTCAGATGGAGCACATCTACACGGGCAACGGCGTGTCCGAACTCATTCAGCTTTCGATGAACGCGCTGCTCGACAATGGCGACGAGATTCTGATCCCCAGCCCCGACTATCCGCTCTGGACGGCGTGCGCAACCCTTGCCGGCGGTCATCCCGTTCACTATCTGTGTGATGAGCAAGCGGATTGGTATCCCGACCTGGAGGATATGGAGTCCAAGATCACGAGCGCGACCAAGGCCCTCGTCATCATCAACCCCAACAACCCCACGGGTTCGGTCTATCCGCGCGAGGTACTCGAGGGCATCGTTGAGATCGCGCGCAGGCACCAGCTCATGATTTTTGCCGATGAGATCTACGACCGCCTGTGCATGGACGGCTACGAGCACGTCTCGATTGCCTCGCTCGCTCCCGACCTGCCCTGCGTCACCTTTAGCGGCCTTTCCAAGTCGCACATGATCGCGGGCTATCGTATTGGCTGGATGGTGCTTTCGGGTAACCAGCGCTGCATGAGCGACTTTATTATGGGCATCAACATGCTCTCGAACATGCGCCTGTGCTCCAACGTGCCGGCTCAGTCAATCGTCCAGACGGCGCTCGGCGGCCATCAGTCTGTTAACAACTACATCCGCCCCGGCGGTCGTGTCTACGAGCAGCGCAACTTTGTGTATGAGGCACTCAACAAGATCGACGGCATCTCGGTGGTCAAGCCGCGTGCGGCGTTCTATATCTTCCCCAAGATGGATGTTAAAAAGTTCAACATCACCGATGACGAGCAGTTCGCTCTTGACCTGCTGCACGAGAAGAAGATCCTGATCACGCGCGGCGGCGGCTTCAACTGGGCTGAGCCTGACCACTTCCGCATCGTGTACCTGCCGCGCATGGAAGTGCTCAAAGAGTCGCTCGAAGACCTCGCCGACTTCTTCGATCACTACCGCCAGTCGTAGGGGATTAAGTATCTGGCGCCGTAAGAATCGAGGCGTCGCAGGATAGACATACGACAGCGAGCGAGCCGCATTTGCGCCAAGGTGACGTGAAATGAGAGGGCGCTGACCTTCTGGTCGCGCCCT